>JBIIUD010000099.1:0-7481 GCA_044340175.1 Verrucomicrobiaceae bacterium | reverse complement strand
ACGGGCATGGCAAGAGCCACGGTACCGACGATCATGGCAAAGAGGGGGACCATGGCAAGAAGGCCGAAGCGCACGGGGATGCGGCGGCTAAAAAGGAGCATTGAACCCTGGTTGATCCCGAACTCCTCGATTGGCAGCGCCTAAGCCACTTCAAATTGAGGAAGTCGGGTTGATCCTGCTGCTAAGGCTCAAATGATCTTCTGCGGCTCGTGCAGATTAGCGCTTTTGCAGGACGGGCATTGGGAGATGGTCCCTTCCTGATCAGGAGTGGGGTAGGAACAGCCGCAGATGCGGCAGCGCAGTGTGGCTTGGCGGAGGGTGCGGTCTCTGTGGGTTTCTTCCCGGACCGTCTTTAGCCACCAGAGCCCAATAGAAAGCAGGCCGGGGATCATGAGCAGTAACAGAAGCTGACTGAGCGTGATGCTGATCATGGGCTAGTGGTCGGGGCGGAGGTCCAGGCGAAAGAGATTTGGCCCCACTCGTTGGCGCTGCCTCCCACGGGTGCAAAAAGCATCCCGCTGAGTGCAGTCTGAAGAGCAGGCACTATTTCTCGGTCCTCGGCGCCTGAGTGAAGGGGGATGACCAAGAGCGGGCGTCCATTGGGTTTGATCGCGATCTGAAAACGCAGTTTGGCAAGGTCTTGGGGGCGAAGGGTCGCAAGGTCTGGTAGGGTGCGCAGCGGGCGGCGGGCGAGGGTGCCGTGAAGCTCAGGTACAAGCTGCCAATTCTTTGAGCCTGCGCGTGTGGACGCCGCATCGGGAGGCGGTGGGGGGGCTGGCGGGGGCTTTGAAGGCAGGGCCAAGTCACCCGCTTGAAAAAGGCGGGGTTGATCGGTGGAGGAGCGGCTGACGTAGGGTGGCTTCAGTTTGAGTTCATAACCGGTGAAGCTGGGTCGGAAGACTGGCAGCAGGGGTGAGCCAGGAGAGATCTCGTCAATCGCTTCGGGGCCGAGAATGAGAGCGCTGCGGTCTTGCGCGCGGTTAAGTACGATCTGATTGACGGGATTGGTGGGATCAAGAATGAGGATGGACTGTGAAAGCGGCTGCGAGCGGGCTGGAGGGGGGGCTTTGATCTTGAACACGACCGCCAACAAGGTGAGGATGAAGACGCTGATCAGGAGGGTCGGTAACAGCCGCCACAAAGAGAGGGGGCGATCACTCCAGGGGAAGGTCAACAGGGGCTCAGATGGAGTCTCACGTCTCATGGAGTCGCGGAGTGGTTGGGCGGCAGGGTGGTGGCGTAGGCCACACTGTAGTGTTGGTCGAGGATGAGTTGACTGATTTCCATGACTTGACCGAAGGGGACGCGGCGGTCTGCGTGGATAAGCGCTCGGCGTCCGCCGCGCTCGTGATTGGAGAGATTTTCGGTCAGTTCCTGCGGGGTGACAGGATTGCCATTGAAGAAAATGCGAACTGGCTCCCCTGGAGCGAGCGTCACGACATGGGCGAGTTCAAAACCGGCCAGACGAGCGGGGGATTCGGGCAAATGAATGCTCACCCCTGACTGGGTGATGAATCCAGAACTGAGCAGGAAATAGATCAACAGCAGCAGGATGGCTGTGAGCAACGGGGCGATGTAGAGCCAGGGACTCTGGCGCGGCAGGTGACTTTCAAGCTTCATGCTCAGGGCCGAAGGATCGGCGCGGAGGCTACCGGGCCGAAATCGACCCATTCAGGATGCCTACTTTTTACCGTTACGCGAGCGCGAAGTGAGTTCGAGACGAATCGGAGCCAATTCGGTGTCTTTGGGGAACTCGACGATGTTGTCATTGTTGCGGGCGTCTTCGATGAGATTCACGATCTCGATACCGGCGCGTTCCAATTCATGCATGATGGAACGGACCTTGGCTGATAGAAAGGCGTAGGCGAGGTAAGCGGGGACGGCGACGACAATACCCAGGGCTGCCGTGACTAGGCTTTGGTAGAGGCCGCGGGCGACTTCGGAGGTGCTGGCAGCGCCTTGAGCGGCGGACAAGTTGGTGAAGCTGTCGAGCAGGCCGACCATGGTCCCGAGCAGGCCGAGCAGCGGTGCGCAATGGGCGATGGCATTTAGAATGCTGAGGAAGCGCTCCAGGCGGGGTACTTCGAGTTGGCCGGCCTCTTGAACGATTTCCTTGAGTTGCTCCCGTGGGACATGGTGGCGTTGCAATGCGGCATGAATGACGCGGCCAGCAGGCACACGCGTGGCGACGCATTCTTGCAGGGCCTCGGCGAAGTTTTTGCGGCGGATCAAGCCGCCCAGGCCACCCAAAAACTCGCCCACATTCATGCTAGCCCGGTGGTAGTAGGCGAGGCGTTCCAGGAAGATCGCGCCTGCGAAAGCCAAACAACTGAGGAGGAGCCATACGAGGGGACCGCCTTTGGAAATCAGATCTATCATGGTCTCAGAAGGCAAGTGTCTTTGCTAGGATGGCTGACAAAATTCTCAGGCATAGATTTCGCCAAGCATGTTTTATGCCGAAGTGAAGGGATTGTAAACCAAAGAATGAGGTGGAGCTTGGGCCGCGAAGGGGTTTCCGAAGTCGGTCGTGCTCCCTAGTGGGCCGGGGTCAGGGAAGGCGGAGGTATCAAATGACGCTGGCGTGCTGACCGGGTCTTGAGGGGGCAAAGTTCGGGCGGCTTCCCGGAGGGTCATGCGGAGCAGGGGCACGGTAGCCTCTCGAGTATGGCACACGATAAGGCTGCGGCTGGGGTCCGGACTATGAATGAGCAGGCCGCCTTGCTCGAAACGGTGCTCAATGTCCAAGGACTGGCCCAGTCCAAGTCGCCCTGAAAGCGCGGAGGCGGCGGTCATGATGGCCTCGATCAGCACGCTTTCAGCTGGCTCTGACTTTCTCAGGGTGCCCTCGGGGTTCAGGCTGATCAAGCCGGGGCGGGTTCGGTTCAATAGGCCAGCCCAAAGCGCCCCTGGCTGTGAGGCGATACTTTGGAGGCAATGATGAACTTCAGTCTCGACCACAGGCTTTTAAAATGAGATTTCGGGCAGAAGGTGCGCGTCGCTCACACCATTGCGGGTACGGGCGGTGTCGGAGTCGGAGTCGGCGTCTGCAGGGGAGCTGCCGCTGCCGTGCTTTCGACGATACGGCTTTGGAAACGCTGAAGGACGGCTGTTGAAACCGCATTGAGGGTGGCGAGAACATTGCGTCCGCTGAGAGCATCTGCCGCAAAGCTGGGGCAGCGTTGTGAGCGGTTGTTCAAGAGGAATTCCATGTACTCGACCGGTGCTAGATTGGAGAGGTCTCTCTTGTTGTATTGAAGGACCAGGGGGATCGAGTCGATGGAGCGACCATTCAACCGAAGATTGGCTTCCAAGTTTTGCATGGCTTGGAGGTTATCCCGTTGGCGATCGATTTGAGAGTCGGCGACAAAAACCACGCCATCAGCCTGGTGTAGCACCAACTGCATGGTGGCATTGTAAACGATTTGACCGGGGACCGTGTAGAGGTGGAAGCTGATTTTGTAGCCGGGGATGGCGGCGGTTTCCAGAGCCAAAAAATCAAAGAACAGGGTGCGGTCCCGGTGGGTGGAGAGGGCCACGAGATCGCCGCGTCCCGCAGGGTCCAGGCGCGAGTGGATGCTGCGCAGATTGGTGGTTTTGCCGCTCAGGGGAGTGCCGCAGTAAACGATCTTGAAGCTGACCGTCTTGAGGTCTGTCTGGACGGAGGGCATGGTGAGGGAGGATGGGCGGTGGCAGTGCAGATCAGCCTTTGCGGACCATGCTGTCCAACTGCCGGGCGATGAGGGTGAGCTTGTCCCGCAGTCCCAAGGTCGGCTCGCGATCATGCAGGATGGCGAGAGTGACCTCCCCGGGGAAGCAGAGAGTGATGAGACGGCTGTCTGTGTTAAGAGTGAAGGTCTCGGCGTCTGAAATGCCGATCAAAGGGGCGAGGGTGCGCAGGCTTTTGGCGACTTCGGCGGCCTGGGCGCGGAAGGCTTTGGCGTCGGTGCCTTTGGTGGAGCTGCCAGCGATGACATCATCACCGCGCACGAGAGCGCAGGCGGCGATGCCGGGCAACTGGCTGCTCATTTCGATGACGCGTTCGAGCGAGAGTTGTTCGTCGGTGTCCAGAAGGGCGCGGAGTAGAAGTTGCTCCTCCCCCGAGCGCTCGAGGGCAGAAAGTCCGAGGGACGGTTTGGCGGGCGCGATGCCACGCGGGGAGGGGGCTAGAGTGGGCATAGCGGGTGAGGGAGCGATCTTTTCGGGAGGACTGAAGTCCAAAACGGGGGCCACGGAGACGGGGGTGAGTTTTTCTTTTTCCACAAACAAAGGCGGGGCACCGGGGTGCGCTGCAGCAGGAGGGGCGGGTGGGGTTGGAATGGGGTCGATGTCAGGCCAAGTCGACGTTTTTGCTTCAGGAGCCACAGGTTCTGGGATCTCAAGGGTCATCGGGATCTCAGGGACGATGGTGGGTTCGGCATGAACTTCAGGCTCGGGAGCTAAAAAGGCTGCGGGCGGAGCGAGTTCGTCCTGTTCTGGTGCGGGTTGAGCGATCGCTTCAACCAAGGGCTGGGGTAGGAATGGCTCGGGGGCTTCGGCAAGCGGGGCTTGGCGTGCGATTTCTGGTTGGGGCTGAGCACCTCCGAGAAGGTCGAAGCTGCTGAAGCCGCCTTTGGCTGTGGGAGCATCCTCTGTCGGAGAAAACGGATCAAACGCTTTGCTGCTGAAAGCGAAGCCAGTTGAAGCAGGTGGCTGAGTGGGGGCTGCCGGAGGAGCGGGGGGGTGCAATTCGGTTGCTTCCGCAGACGCAGACGCAGGCTGGGCTGAACTGTGACTGCTGCCGAACAAATCTTGGAGGCTGATCGTTGGCTGGAGCGGTATCGTGGAGGTAAACGGAGAGGGTGGTGCGGCGAGTTGGGCGGGCTCTTGGATCTGTTGAGGCAGAACGGGCGCAGATTCGGTGGGGGGCGGTGCTTCAGGGACGCCGGCAAAGGGATTACCAGGCTCGATCTCAAAGAGGGGTGTGGCAGGCTGTGGCGCTGGCGCAGGTGAGGCCGGCTGAGGGGCGGCCATGAAGGGATTGGCCAGTTCGGGTGCGGATGCGGGTGCGGAGAAGACAAAAGGCTGGGCGTTCGCCTCAGCAGGTGCTGCGGGGTTCACCCTCATGGGAGCAGCGACGGCAGGAGTGGAAGGCAAGGCAGCATCTTTGGCGGTGGCCGCTGGTACGCTGGTCGGCACGGCGCTGAGCAGGTTGAGCGGCACCTTTACCGTGTGACCACGACGCGCGGAGTTGAGGACGTTGCGGAAACCGATGTCGGTGATGCCATCGATGATCGTTCCTAGATCAAGGCTTGGCTCTGGCATTTCCTGGATTTCGGCGACGACACCGCCATTGAACTGAGTGCTGATCCAAGAAGGCACCATGGCAGGGTCAAAGCCGAGAGCGTCGGCGCTTTGTCCTTGCAGCAGTGCGGCGACGGATGCCGTTGCTGACCCGGTGATTTTCGCTTGGCTGGATCCTGCGCTAAAGGTGGGCGGAGGTACAGCTGCGGTGAATTCCTGGGACAGCAAGGTGATGGGAGGGGGCGGCTGGGTTTCGGCAGGAGCGCTCAAGTCAAAGGGGGAGGCTTGGGCCGCCTCTGGTGCTGCCGTGGGAAGCGCAGGTGAGGGGGGGCTGACAAAGGGTGAAGGACTGCCTTCAACGAAGAATGACATCGGAGTGTCTTGGGCAGGTGCCGGTGCGGTCGCAAAAGGTGAAGTCGCGGCCTCGGTGAACAAAGCAGGCGACGTGTTGGCAGGCGCTGCGCTGGCAAAGGGAGAGACTGCGGACTCACCCGACAAGCTCAGTGGCATGGTAGGAGTGGGCGCTGGGGTCGCCTGCGCAAAAGGAGAAGCCGCCGCTGCGGCGGGTTGGTTGAGAAAGGGGCTTGGGGGCAATGAATTGGCGGGTGGCTGGGAAGGGTCCCGGCGGGGAGGTAAGATGGTGGTCCCCAAGGTCGGTGCCGGCGCTTCCGGAACGAAAGAAGTGGGAGAGGCCGCTGGGCTTTCGGGGGTCAGGAGGCTTTGAAATGGTGATGGCGAAGGCGTTGGCTGGGCCGGTGGGGCAGAGAACAGGGACTCAAACGGGCTGGCTGGCGCGGGCACCGGTGCTGGTGCAGGCTCCGAGGGCATGGCACCGGAGATCAAGGCGGGCAGCTTGGCGGCCGGTAGGCGAACCAGACGGCTGTCATCAGGAGACACTGGCGTCTGAAAAATGCCCGGGCAGACGCGATAGATTTCGAACAAGGGAACGGCCAGTTGGCCTGAAGACAGCGCCTGATTAAGGATCTGCGGGGAAATCTGGACGGGCTGATCCTGGGGGATGGAAGTGGCACGCGCCATCTCGGGCGGGATCTGAGGCAGCACATCGGCCACCGTCAATGAGACCGCCCCCGAGGGTGCGGGTGATTGGAAGGGCGATTGGCCCGGGACAAAACTGAGTGGAGCGGACATGCTTTCCTCATTTCCTAAAGTGCGAAAGAGAGACGCCCCAAATGGGGATGGGGGAGAAGGGGTTCCACTAGGGCTCATAGCGCTATCGGGCGGCTGGTGTGTTGGAAGAGTGAGGTCGAGAGAGATGGGAGCAAAGGTAGCAGCTACCGCGCCGGAACCTTTCGGTTCGTTCTTGTTAAACATGCTGCGAAGAGAAAAACTCATGATGTCACCACTGCAGATTCTCGAAACTGAAAGCCTCTGAATCGCTGGAAATTATATTAATGATCGTAAATCCCCAGTAGATTTATTTCGCAACTTTAAATATTCATTAAGTCTTATTCAACTGATTTCTTCAAGGGCTTTGAAATTCGGGCAAAGCTGCATGGGAGTGGTCTCAGAGTCTGGACATGAGATTGGCTGCAAGGGTTTCTGGACAAACTGTGCAGAATGTGACAGCCTTTTCTGCGGTCGGCAGTTTGTTCCCTCAAAGAGCCGCAGCCGCGACATCCCAACTTAATGCGACATCTGATTTCATTCTAACCGTGTTTCCCGCACCCTCCGCCCCAATCACTGAGGTAGAAGAAGCTGACTGGACTTCCGAATTCAGTGAGCAGTTCGTGTCTGCGTTCCGCTGCATGCAGTTAGCGCGTCAGGTGGAGGAAAAGCTGGCTAGCTTGTATCGTTCTGGCGGGAGGATCGTGGGCGGCGTTTATTGTGGGAAAGGGCAGGAGGCCTTCAGTGCGGCTCTTGGGGTGCAACTGCTCGGCGGCAAGGACGTGTTTGGACCATTGATCCGGGATCAGGCGGCGCGGATCGCTTTTGGCGAGTCATTACTCGATTGTTTCCGCACTTATCTCGGCAGTGCGGCTGGGCCGATGCGCGGGCGGGATGGTAACATTCACCGGGGGCGCCCGAAGGAGGGCTTGATTCCAATGATCAGTCATTTGGGTTCTTTGGTCTCTGTGGTCTCGGGCGTTTTGTTTGCGCGTCGTCTCAAGGGAACTTTGGGGGATGCGATCGGGGCGACTTCGATCGGGGACGGCGGCACCTCCACGGGGGCTTTCCACGAG
>JBIIUD010000098.1:0-7525 GCA_044340175.1 Verrucomicrobiaceae bacterium | reverse complement strand
CTGATCGGCTCCAAGGATATCTTTATCGGTATGATTGGTCTGTCGGATAAGATGTCCCGCCAGGAAAAAGTGAATCCAAGCATACACTCCGAGGAGGCAAAGGACCATCAGCCAACGGCCCAGGCTGCGCACGGGTGAAGGGTGCGAGGGGGACGGGAGGGCGGGCGAGGGTTCCATGCGGGTCGTATGACCGGCGCAAAGGATGGCAGATTCCGCCGATTTGGCCAGATGATTGTACGCAGAGCAATACTACTTCTTGGGCCGCACCTTGATCTCCACGCGGCGATTGAGGGACTGCTGCTCCACGGTGCCGGTTTCTGGGGCGATGAGGGTGCTCTCGCCTTTGCCCAGGGCTTGAATGCGGTCGGTGCCGAGCTTCAAAGACTCGCGCAGCCAGTTCACCACGGCGAGGGCCCGCGCTTGGCTGAGTTGCAAATTGTAGTCGTCTGAACCGAAGCTGTCGGTATGGCCTTCCACGATGAAGAGCGAGTCAGGGTTCTTTTGGATAAGGAAGCCGAGTTTCATGAGGCTGAGTCGAGCGCCCTCAGCGAGGTCGGCACTGCCGTATTCAAAGAGCAAATCGGTGGGCATCAGGATGGGAGCGGTGCTGCCACCCAGTTGACCGCCGCCTTGGCCGAGGAGATCATCGAGATTACTGAAGCCTTTCACCCGCTCGCCCGAGTCGGCTCCGCTTTGGCCGAGTGCCTTGACTTCATCCAGGAGTTTCATGTCAAGCGCGTTGCCTTTGTCAGAGGACTCCAGACTGGCGGCGTCCAACAGCATTTGTTTCTCGGAGACCGGAGCACTCAGCAGATCCTTGCGCACCGCAGCCATTTCTTGAGCGAGGTCACTGGTGGCCTTCATGGACTTGGGACCGAGGAGGTCAGCCATCTTGGCGGCCATGGGCCTAGCATTGCCCTCTTCGGCGGGGGCGGTCGCGCGGACAATATTGGTGATCTCCTGAACGTTGGGGGTCAGGTCGATCTCCTGGTTTTCGGGAAGCATTTGGGCTTTGTCGAACTGATCGAGCTCGGGTTTGAAGCGGTCGAGCTCGGGCTTTTGGCCATCCGCGATGATCTCAGGAATCTCCGTGATGGGAGGTTGGGGCTTCAAAAGATCCGGGCTGATCTGAATGCGGTCAGGAATGGTGCGTGTGGGCTCACTCGGCGGAGTGACGGTGGTGCTGAGCGTTTCAAAGCCAACCATCAGCACGCCGTGAAACACGATCGAGAGGATGAGCGCAAACATGATCCACCATTTCAAGCTCCAATCTTCACGCGAACGGAAAGTAGAGGAAGGACTGGTTTTCCACTCGGGAAGTTGTGAGACAGTGGCCATGGGCTTTACAAGCGGACAATGACAGAAGTAACATCAATACGAAACAGCGCATCTGGAACTTTGAAGATGGCTGAAGTTGTCAGAGAAATGTAAAATCTGCTCTGAAAAGGGCAGCTATTTTTTGCTGGTGCGGTTGACGCTAGAAATCGCGCTCGAAGGCTCGAACGTTGCGCCTATCATGGTGGTGTGAGAACGTGCCAAGCGCAACATTTTGAAGACACTCCCGAGGCTCGGCGAGAGTTGGCGGGCTTTCTTCAAAGGGTGTTTGCCAAGGGGGCTGACGTTTGCGGTTGGGAGCGGCGGTTTGAGCACTGGTGGGATTTAAACCCCTTCGGGGAGTTGAGCCCTGAGCGGGGTTGGGTAATCAAATCTTTGAGTGATGATACCGTGGTGGGGTTCTTGGGTTTGATCCCCGCCTGCTACTCAGTGGATAGCGTGCGAACGGCAGCAGTGGTGCCGACGACCTGGGTGGTAGACCCGAGGTATCGCGAAGCGGCTTTGATGCTGGGGCGGCGGTTGCAACAATTGATCGGGCGGACTCTGATTGTTAGCACGACAGGCAGGCGTGAATTCCAAGGTCGATTGGTCAAGCGTGGCTGGGTACTGAATACTGATGCTGTCAGGCAGTTTGTACCATGTGGCTGGGCTGCCCGTTGGATGTTAGGCAGCGGAGCACCGCTCGCCCATGGCCAACGAATCACAGGGGAGGTCGATGAGGTGCGTTCAATCCTGGGGCCCGTGCCGGGGGCGAAAGGCATTGAGAAATGCCTGACGCCTGAGTATCTCAGATGGTACCGGAACTCGCCTGCGCGTGAGCATCGGTTCGCGGGTGTCGTGGATGCCGAAGGGCGCCTGAGTTCCTTCTTGATGTTGGCACCGTCGCCTTTGGCGGGAATGCTGAATGTTTGGGCCGTGGTGGATTGGTTCACCGCCGCATCGAGCAATGAGGAACTGCGCGGACTGCTAGCGGCTGTGGCGGAGAAGCCGGAGATGGTGGGGTTATGCGGCAGCGGCAGAACCCGGCCTTTCCTGTTAAGGCTGACAGCCATGGCGGATGACGAAACCTGGAAAGGGGTTCGCGGGTTGTGGCGTGCGCCCGTGACGTTGAACCACTTCCATTGTCCGCCCGAACCGCTGAGGCTTCTGCCCAAGCGCTGCGTTTTGGCTGAGGGTGATTTGGGCCTTTGATCCTTATGGGAAAATGCCGTGGTGCTTGTAGCTTTCAGCGACGCGTTCTAGCGCGATCAGGAAGGCCGCAGTGCGCAGGTCAGGCAGATTGCGCTCTTTCCAGGTGCGGTGAATGTTTTTATAAGCCTTCGTCATGCTTAGCTCCAGAGCGGCAATGACGAGTTCCTCCTCGCTAGGGCCGTGAATCAATCGGCGTGAGCTTTCCACGGGCAGTTGGTTCCCGGTGAGCGTCTCCATGGCTTCCACCAGTTCCCGTTTCACCAGCTCTTCATGACGGGAAATCATGCGGTCAAAGCTGACCCCGGCCCGGTTCTTGAGCCACTCGAAATAGGAGACCGTGACCCCGCCCGCGTTGAGGAAAAGATCGGGTATCATGAGGATACCGCGCTGTTGCAGGATGGCTTCTCCTTCGAAGTCCACTGGACCATTGGCTGCTTCCGCGATGATCTTGGCCTGAATGCGGGGCGCGTTCTCGGCGGTGATCTGGTTTTCCAGGGCGGATGGCACAAGGATATCACATTCCCGCTCAAGAAGGTCCATGCCGTTGGCGATGTTTTCAGCGCCGGGGAATCCAAGTAGGGTTTTGTTAGCCTTACGAAACTCGAAGACGGCTTCGACATCCAATCCCTCGGCATTGAAAATGCCGCCCTCCCGTTCGGCGATGCCTGTGATGATCGCCCCCCCATCCCGCTGCAAAAACCATGCGGCATGATAGCCCACATTGCCCAGGCCCTGCACGATCACGCGTTTGCCGGAGATGCCGGTGGTCAGTCCCAGCGCGGCCATGTCTTCAGCAATTTCAAGGCAGGAGCGAATGCCGTAAAAGACCCCCAATCCGGTCGCCTGCTTCCGCCCTGGAATGCCGTGCATGGCGAGAGGTTTACCCGTCACGCAGGCGTAGGCATCGCCGCTGTTGATTTTGAGGTTCTTGTAAGTGTCCGCGATCCAACCCATCTCGCGCTCGCCCGTGCCGTAGTCGGGCGCGGGCACATCGATGTCTGGGCCGATGAAGTTTTTGCGGATCAGTTCGGCGGTGTAGCGCCGCGTGACGCGCTCGCGGAAACCTTCTGAAGCTTGGGTTGCGTCGATGCGGACCCCGCCTTTGGCGCCGCCAAAAGGCACGCCCACCACCGCGCACTTGTAGGTCATGAGTGCAGAAAGTGCGATGGTCTCATCCATCGTTACATCAGGGCTAAATCGAATGCCGCCCTTGGTCGGTAAGCGATGATGGCTGTGTTCGGCGCGATAAGCTTCGATGACGGTGATGGTGCCATCGTCGCGCTTCACTGGGAAACGCATGCGGTAGGCCGAGTTGCAGCAGCGCACCTGGTCGATGAGGCCTTCATCGAGGGTGGAGTAGGCGGCGGCGCGGTTGAAATAATGGGTGACGCTTTCGTGAAAGTTATCGCGGCTCATGGTTGAATGGAATGGAGTTAAGATTGAGACGAAGGGCGGGACGATTCGTTCAGGATACGAGCAAAAAAATGCAGGCTGTCTGCCAGATGCGTGCGCCAGTAGTCCCAGGTGTGCCCTCCTGGGAACTCGTCGTAACCGTGCGGGATGCTTGCGCGCTCAAGCTCATTATGGAGACGACGGTTGGGTTCGATCAAACCGTCATCCGTGCCGCAATCAAAGCGGAAGGGTGGCAGGCGATGGGCGTTGTCCTTGAGGCAGGCGATGGCTTGCAGGGGCTGATCCTCGGCCAGATCGAATGGGCCTGATCCCTCGAGGATGAAGGACTGCAGATCGGCTGCGTCGGTCACGCTGCTGTGGGCCGAGAAAGCGGCATAGCGCTCTGCATGAAGCGCGCCGATACGAAGCGCTCCATAACCGCCCATGGAGAGCCCGCAGAGGAACTTCGGTGCATGCAGCGTATTGGGATCGACCCGTGCGCAAGCGGCAGCGACCTCATCCACAATCCAGGACCGATAGTCGGCTTCGGTGTGGCGCAGGTAACCGGAGCCGTCACCCCAGAGGCCGTCGGAGGGCATGGCCAAAGCCATGGCAGGCAGGCCTTCGTGCTCGATCAGGCGCATCAAAACCTCATGCGCACCTGCCTTGAACAGCCAAGCCCAATGGCTGCCATAGACACCATGAAGCAGCGTCACCAGCGGCAGGGGTCCGGCCTTGAGGTTGGGCGGGATGAACAAGCTGATGTCCGCGCGGCGATGAAGGGCCGGAGACTTGACCGTGATGAAATGCATCCCCGGCGGCGTGTGATCCGGATGCGATATTTCGATGGTGGGGAAATGAATGCTCATGGTTGAACCGAGAAATCGGAGTCGTCGAGGGAGCGGAGGACGAGTTCGCGGGGGACGCAGAAGTCGTCCATTTGCAGGCACTGCAGGACGCCTGTGGCGATGTGCTCGGGCTTGAGGAAGAGTTGTTTGGGGGCGGTGCGCTCGCTGGCGTCGTCCCAGAAGGCGGTGTCGACGCCACCGGGGAGCAGAGCGGTGACGCGGATGCGGTGCGGGGCTGCTTCTTCGGCGAGGCCTTGGGTGAAACCGCGCACGCCCCATTTGGCGGCGCAATACACGGTCTCACTGGGGATGCCGCGCAGGCTGGCCGTGGAGATGATGTTGATGATGTGACCTTGGCGATGGGGTATCATGGCGCGCAAAGCGGCCTGGGAACCGAGGATGGTCCCCTTCAAATTCACCGCAAGCATGAGATCGATCTCCTCCTCGGTGTAATCGGGAATCCATCGATGGCGGGCGAGGCCGGCGTTGTTGATCCAAACGGAGATTTTTCCGAAGCGGTGCTCCGCTTGGCTCACGAGCTCGGCGATGGCGTTGGACTGGCTGACGTCACAGGCACAGGTCAGGGTACGGTCGCTGTCCAGAGCTGCCTGAGCTTGCTGCAAGGCGGCGGGGTTGACATCGGCGAGCACAACGTTCATGCCCGCATCAAGCAGGGTTTTAGAAATGGCGAGGCCGATGCCCTGAGCGGCTCCGGTGATCACGGCAGTTTGATTGGCGAGGTTCATGGAAGAGGAACGTGGCGTGAGAGTTGGGCTTGCCAAGTGGGAGTTGTCTTTGAGTGGCTCAAACCAGTCTTTCCTTGAGGGCTCGAGCGACTGCGGCAGCGCGGCTGTGGACGTTCAGCTTGCTGAAAAGATTTTTGGTGTGGGTGCCCGTGGTGTGGATGCTGACGCCGAGCCGGTCCGCGATTTCCTTGGCGGTTAAGCCTTCGACGAGGAGTGCTAGGAGTTCGTGTTCTCGCGGTGAGAGGGAGATGGGCGCGGTGGCGGGCTGGGTGAGTTTGGCGAGCATCTTCACCACGCTGGAGGCAATTTTGGGAGACATGGGGGAGCCGCCCTGATGCGCCTCATGAATGGCTTCGACGACGGTTTCGGCGCGGGAGGTTTTGAGCAGGTAACCGCAGGCACCGGTGCTGATGGCCTGGCTGATTTTGGTTTCATCCTCAAAGACGGTGAGGATGACGATGCGGCATTGGGGGGCAGTTTGATGAATGTCGGCGATCAAGTCCAGACCGCTGCGTCCGGGCAGGCCGACATCCAAAAGCATGACCTCTGGGGAATCGCACTGCGCCGCAGAGCGCAGTGCCGCCAACATGGCGGCGCCATTGGCAAAGGCGCGGGCGGGGGCAAGACCGCGGTCCGAAGTGCAGAGGCGCTCAAGTGAGCGGCGGAAGGTGTCGTGGTCCTCCACGATCCAGACACGAATGGCAGGGGAAGCGAAAGTCATGTTTGCTGGCGTGGAGTTGGTCTGGCCGTCCAGTGGCGGGTGGCGGGTATGTCGAGGTGAACGGTGGTGCCAGAGCCTGGAACGCTGCGGAGGGAAAGGCTGGCATTCAAGGACGCGGCGCGCGCTTTTAAGTTGCCCAGGCCATGACCAGGGGAGCCGGTTCCGGCATCGAATCCAACGCCGTTGTCCGACAGAGTGATGTGAAGGCCGTTGGGTGAAGGGATCAGGTGAAAGGTGGCGCGGGTGGCGTGGGCATGCCGGGAAATGTTGTGGAGCACCTCTTTGCAGAAGAGATAGATTTCCCGGCGTGTTTCGGGATCGGGTTTATGGGTGAGAGGTGTCGCGGGCAGGGCGAGGTCGAGTTCATGACTGCGCAGGAGACGTTCTGTCAGGCTTTCGAGGACGGAGATCCAGTTGGCGGCGCCTGCTTCAGGCTGGGGCTGAATGATGCGGATGATGTCACGCATGGAATCAGCGCTTTCCTCGGCGACGCGTTCGATTTCAGCCAGGTCACCGCGCAGGGACTCGAGCGTGCTGCCTGGCTGGGAGGCCATGGAGCAGATGAGGGTAATGCTGCCCAGATTGGAGCCAATCTCGTCGTGCAAATCACGGGCGAGTCGTTCTCGAATTTTCTCCGCGTCCTTTTTGCGCTGATGCTGCTGGCGCCAAAGCAGACCCATTGAGATCAGGGTGATCAAAGTGGCGGTGCCAACACTGCCGTGGAGAAGTCGGGTTTCCGCCTTTTGAACGAGGGCGATACGCTTGGAGAGGAGTACGGTCTGTTCGGCGCTGAGTTTTTGATGGCGGGTCAACTGCTGAAACCATTCGGGCAACTCCAGCAATCGGGATTGCCCGGTGACTCCGTCTTTGAGGGCCTCCAAACTCCAGTCTGCACCCTCCGGACCTGTGAGGCTGTCGCTGGCGGTGAAGCGGCCGGTCGCGGCGATGTTTTGGCCCTGATGGTAGACTTGAAATTCGGCCAGGGCGAAAACGTAGTCGCTCCGGCGATACCAGAGTTCGGTAGCGGTGAGCCGCAGGTAGCGGGCAAGGGTTTGTTTGCACGGAATGCAGACGGGATTCATGCCGGGCGTGGGAGTCAATCGGTCGGTCGCCGCGTGCAGGGTGATGGCATCGCTGAAATCGGGTAGTCGGGCGGCTTCCACTTTGTAGAGAACTGGGAATCCATAATCAAACCAAAGCGGCACTTCGGGTCTGCGGACAGGGATGAGCCGGACTTCGTCCAGTGGCAAGGCTTCCGGCAGTTCCAGGGTGAGCCACTTGATTTCGTCTGG
>JBIIUD010000097.1:0-7536 GCA_044340175.1 Verrucomicrobiaceae bacterium | reverse complement strand
AGCTTGGTCACCCCCCACCCAAGACCAACGCGCCACCTTCAAGCTCACCGCCCGGCTCGACATCTCCCTCACCCCCGAGGTCCTCCTCGAACAGGCGGATTTGATCATCCCCTCCGGCTCCACCGACCTCGACCTGTCCGTCCTGCTCGCCGCAGAAAAAGTGGCGGAACGCCTGCGCAACCGCCTTGCTAATGCCGACGCCACCAAGTTTCCCAAGAGCCTTCCTTCCTCTTTTCAAAATTCACGTTACGTTTGCCGTATTCAGTTTCAAATCGAATGAGATACCGCCCCCATCTCCTCCCACTCATCCTGATGCTGCTCGTCGTAGCCCCAGAGATGTGCCCAGCCTTTCTGGGATTCGGCGGCCCCAAAGCCCCACCTTCTTCGATCGACAGCACCGAAAATCTTCCCCGCCTGCGAGTGGGCCGTTTCACCGGCAGTTCCGGGGCGAGCGCCCAAAAAAGTCTGACCGCCGAACTGCAGCGCGCCCGGGCCTTTGATGTCATTCCTCCCGACACCGAGATCGACCCCAACGAACCAGGCTTCGAAATCAGTGGTGACTCTGTCGGTGGGCGTGTCTCTGGCCGCCTCAAAAACGCCACAGGAAAAATCCTTTTCGAGCGCACCTACGCCGCTCCCGGAATCGATGAGAACCTCCAGGCCCTCTCTGACGACCTCATCTTTGCCATCACCGGCAAACCCGGCATCGCCACCAGCCGCATTGTCTTCGTCAGCAATCACAGCGGCGTGAAGCAGGTTTACCTTTGCAACCCCGACGGGGGCAACATCCAGCAAATCACGCGCCACCGCCATGGCGCCGTCGGCCCAGCCCTCTCCCCAGGCGCCTCCTTGCTCGCCTTCACCAGTTACCGCACCGGTTTTCCAGAAGTGACCATCATGGAACTCGGTGGCGGCATGGAACGAGTCGTCACCGACACTCCCGGAGCCAACTTCGGAGCCGCCTTTGCGCCCGATGGCCAACACCTCGCGCTGATCATGAGTTTCCTCGGTAACCCCGAGGTTTTTGTGACCGACCTCAGTTCCAACTCGGCAGGCTGCCTGACGGAATCCATCGGCGTTCCGTGCAGTCCCTCCTGGAGCCCAAGCGGCACCAAGTTGGTCTTTTCCAGCGATGAAGGCAAAGGACTGCAACTTTACATCATGGACTTCGGCTCCGAAAAATCCGCCGGCAGCTTCCAAAAGCTCAACGTCGGTTACCGCTTTGCCACCGACCCCGCGTGGTCCCCTGACGGCTCACAGATTGCCTTCACGGCCCGCAGCCGCAACGCCTGGATCACCGCTATCAAAGACTACCCCGAGGGCAAAACCCGGGTCATTCAGCGGGGCGCCAGTCACCCCGCTTGGAGCCCCAATGGCCGCCACCTCATCTACATCCAAAATGGCGACCTCTATCGCCACGATCTCATCACCGGAACCCGTCGTGTTTTGGTCAGCGATTTTGGCGAGGTCTCCGAACCTCATTGGATGAATTGAACGACCCTACTTTCGAATGGTGAAACGCTTTCTGCCCAGCCTGTTGCTTGCCCTTGGCCTCACCTCCTGTGGCAGCCTGCCCATCCTTACCCAGGAAAAAACCGCCGTCGTCTATGCCCTCGGAGATCGTGGCGGCTTCCCCTCCCCCATCGCCAGCGGCCTCACCCCCGCCTGCCCCGCCCTGACCTTCACAGGAGACAGCCACGCCACTTCCGGCCGCCACCACCTGCGCCTGCAGCAGGTCGCCGAAAGCGCCAAAAGAGACAAACAACGCTTATTGATCGCCAGCTACACCTCCCCCAGCCTGCCCCAAGATTATGCGCGAGCCCTCTCCGAGCGACGCGCTCAAGACGTCCGTCAGCGCCTCATCGAAAGGGGTGTCGACGCCGGATCCATGCAAACCCTGGGCCTAGGCAATGACTTCTCGCCCACCGGTCCCTCCAGTGATGTCGTCGTGATTTATCACACGGCACCTGCCAATACCAACATTACCGCAGCCACAACCGCAGCGACAACCGCAGCCGCAGCTGCGACCCCCAACCCATGATCGGTGCCAGCAAAGAGATTCAAACAGTTCAAAGAATCCATTTGCAAAAGCCTGCCCGCCGCCTTTAATGCTAACTCCTCTCTGAGGAAACGGGCAGATACCCAAGCGGCCAACGGGGGCAGACTGTAAATCTGCTGGCTTTGCCTACGCTGGTTCGAATCCAGCTCTGCCCACCATCTATATAAAACAAGGGATTCAAGGCGAATCCCCCCTGCAAGTTGACATACCAACCAGGGGCATGCATGACAAAAGCATGACAGAATCGGGGGTGACACCCCAAAAAAAGGGTCAGCCCTTCGCACGAGTGAAACACGGCAGTGCGGTGGTGCCAATTTACAAGGGTAAGGTGCACAAGTGGATTCGATACACCGTGGCATTTCACATGAACGGTAAGCGGGTCCGACGCACCTTCGGATCACTCGAAAAAGCCAAGGCCGAGGCCCAACTCATTGCACGCAAGATCCAGGAAGGGTTGTCTGCGACCAATGATCTGCGCCCTCAGGAGCGCGAAGCTTTCTTGACTGCCCGAAGCATGCTCTCGCAACGCGAGCTACCCCTTTTACCCGTCATTGAGGAGTACCTGCAATGTCGCGAACGCCTCGGTGATGTGCCTTTGCTCTCGGCGGTGGAGGAATTCCTTCGTCGGACCAATGGGGTCAAAATGGGGCGGACCGTTCCTGAAATCATCCCTGAGTTCCTTCAAGCCAAAACTGAGGACCGGGCCAGCAAACGGTATCTCGACCAGCTCAAACACGCCCTCAATCGGTTTGGTGAAGCTTTCCCTGGCGATATTCTCGCGATTCAAACCGATGACATCGACAGGTGGCTCCGAGCCATGAAGGTCTCCCCTGTCACGCGCAATGGGATCCTTCGAATGATCAAAGTCTTCTTTTCGTTCGCCAAATCTCGCGCCTACCTGCCAAAGTCCGAGGCCACCGCTGTGGAGCTTCTTTCCAAAGTGAAAGAGGGTGAAACCAAAACCGAGATCTTCACGCCAGAGCAAATGGAGCTTCTTTTGAGCAACTCCCCAGCTCACTTGATCCCGATTTATGCGATTGGAGGGTTTGCTGGACTGCGCACGGCGGAAATTGGACGCCTCTCATGGACGTCGGTCAACTTGGATCGTCGTATCATCGAGTTACGGGCGGGACAGGCCAAAACAGCATCCCGTCGAATCGTACCGATCTCAGATAACCTGGCATCTTGGCTCGATCAGTTGCCCAGAGAAGGGATGATTGTGCCTGATGAGGATCGATTCAGACAAGCAACGGCCTTTGCCAAGAAACTTGAACTCTCATGGCCCCACAATGTCCTTCGGCACTCTTACATTAGCTACAGGCTGGCTCATATTCAAAATGCCAATCAGGTAGCGCTGGAGGCTGGAAACTCGCCAACCATCATCTTCAAACACTATCGGGAGCTCGTCAGTCTTGAATCCGCAGAACAATGGTTTGCCATCAAGCCGCCAGTAAACTGGAAGCCGTCCCGACCCAATTGGTGCCGCCAGAAGCGGGTCTATCTATCGGATTAAACCCACTCCTCCGGGCCGCTGTGATGACGGCAAACCACCTCTGGCACCAGGATGACTGGCGTGCCCTGCTGATCCAGTTGCCAAGCGAACATCCAGTCGTGAGCTGGAACGCGGCGGTGTTGATGAACCCATTCGGTGCCAAATCGCACGTCTGCAGCCAGATCCTTCAAAAGCATCAGGCAACCGGTGCCTGTAAACTGGACGGGCGTCGGGACCTCGGGCAACTCAATCAGGTGATTCACCTTGCTGCCGAGGTTGGCCGCAATCCAATGGTCCGGCTCGTGGCGCGAACGGTAACAGCCGCCCACCGCCGTCCTTGGAGTCTTCTCGGCCTGAAGCAGTTCCCGCAGCAGCACGTCGGCCGCGTGAACAGGCACCACAATGTCGTCCTCGATGAACCAAACCACATCGCCTGTCGCGGTATCGAGGATGCGGTTGCAGGCCGGGGCGAGGAACTCGGCTGTGGCTCGGCGATCAGGACGCCGCTGGGTGGCCTTCACACCCCGGTGGATGCGCTGGATTGAGAACGATGGGAATGCCCCCTTGTGCCGACCAATCTCGCGCACAGGAAACCCCGTGCGGCTGTCATCAAGGATCAGTAATTCTGCCGTCTTGCCGGCGGCCTGAAGCGACTCCGCGAGCGCCTTGAGCCAAATCCTGGCGAAGCGCTGTCCCATACGCCCACTCCACACGCAGCCAATGGTGATCGTGGCGGCATGGCGCCGAACCAGGCCGTTCATCTCTCGACGGCCCATGTCGCGCTTCTTGGCACTCCAATTACTCTGGTGGATTCGGTATCGAAGCTGGGCGCGGGAACGGACATGCGAACCGAAGCAGCTCATGCGCAGGAACAAATCCCAGTCGAACATGGTGTCCGGTGGATTGGAGCGCCAACCGCCTGCAGCCAGGAAGGCATCCCGGCGAACCAGACTACAGGTGTCAGCGTAGTTTCGAGACCAGAGCTTGGCTCGATCTTCAGCAGGCGGTTCCCACGTATCGCTGGGATAGACCTCACGGTGGTGATACAAGGCCTCTTCGGTGCCGAAAAAGATCTTGGAGGGGTAGGCAAAGTCGTGATCCGCACCCAAATCTTCGATCATCTTGGCGAGGTAATCGGGTGGCAGGATGTTGTCACTGTCCACAAAGAGCATCAGTGCCCCGGTGGTCATCTCTACCCCAACCATCCGGGCGGCACACATGCCAACATGGTTGCGCAACGAACGAACCAGTAGGCCCTCGAACCCTTTCGCCACTTTGACGCTATCATCCTCACTGGCGTCATCCACATAGACCCATTCATCCGGTTGAACCGTCTGCGCTTGAATAGAGGCCAGGCACTCCGCGAGGAACGCTCCGTTGTTCCGGCCGATCGCCACGACCGACAGCGACGGCCGTTCACCGCATTCGACTAAGTAGTTCGTTGCGCAACGAACTAGCGGCTTGGGCTCAAGTTTGGCAACACGCTCAGACTTTGGGACCACAACCGGGACAGTCACGGCAACCCTCTCGTTTTTTTTTGAGTCCTGCGTGCGTGCATCTTCCACAGTGTTGAATACCTCATGACCCTCCAGCACCCGTTCCCAGTCAAACGGTGTGCTCTCCCCAAGGAAGTCCACCAGCCCACGCATTGCCCGGGCCTGAACCGCTCTTGGATCTGACCCTCCAATCTGCATGCGGTTACCGCAGGTGATGGCGCAGGTCGCGCGAAACCGATCAAAATCGAACTGCCTCAGTCGGTAGTCGAACCCGTTGAGGAAGTGTGCAGACCACGGAACAATGACCACCCTGCCACGAGCCTGCCGGGCCAGCGCCGTCATACCGAAGTCCTCCTCGTCGGGCAATCCGCCAAAGCCATTGATCGCTTCAAGCATCCGATAGATGAACGGCACCGAAACCATGTAAAACGGCCCCCACACACCGTGCTCATGCCAACTGGCTCCGTAGATGTCTGCATGAACTGAATCGGGCAACGAGAACGCCAGAGGACCATCAACGACCACCGTATCACAGTCGATCTTGGCGACCCACTGTGCCCCGAACAACCGAGCCGCCTTCTGGAAGGCAAGCAGTTCGCCCATGATGCACTCACGTCCATTGAGATTGCCGCCACGCTGGAACCAGGTGCGCTCATAGTAATCGCTAGGTGGAGGCTTTGGCAGTGGGTGGCGACCGTCATCGAACACGGCGATCTTAGCCGTTGGATGGCAGGCTCGGATGGAGCGGATGGATTGCAGGAGCGATTCATGGTCGCCATTGAAAGAGAAGAAGCAGTATGCGTGGTTCATGGTGGCAAGGGATCAAGGGGGTGGAACATAGTTGCCTCCGGAGCGACTGGTGCCGCCTCCGCTGCGGGGAGGAGTCCGAGGGTTTCCGCTCGAACCACTGCGCGGCGGCGCGCACCAGTCGGGGAAAACGCACTCATAAGAGTCACTGCAGGAGTCATCGCTCAGCGGCTTATAGACCGAGGCACTCATGCCAAAGGACTGACCAGGCTCCCCAGAAACGGTGTCCGTAAAGATGCCGATGTTATCGCCTGGGATCATGGTCCCGCTTTCGATGACGTTACCTCGAAACGTGACTCGGTAGAACCACAGTTGGCCGTCATCGGGGGCGCTGAGTGTCAGGTGTCCAGACCACGAGTTCTCAACCAGCGTTTGAGCCGCTGGGGTCGCGGTGTATTCGGTCTTGTCGTAGCAATCGTCGCGGCCACGGGTCATCTCAAGCGTGCAACTGGAAGTGGGTGGCGGTGGCCGAGGGGGACGCGGGGGACGACCATTGCCACCCCCTCCGCCGCCGCCGCCCCCACCGCCACCAGTGCCTCCTCCATCATTGCCATTCCCCCCTCCCCCGCCTCCATCTGTGCCATTTCCGCCTCCACCCCCTCCTCCGTTTCCTCCCGTGCCATTGCCACCACCGCAGTCTGGGCATTCGGGCTCGGGCGGATCGCCATCTGGAACGCACATGCCGTTGACGCGCGTGAAGCCAGGCGGGCAGTTCCCAGTTCCCCCGATCCCCCCGCCTCCGGAGCATTCACAATTGCCGCCCCCAAAGTCACGCGGATCGGCAGGCGGTAACACACAACCAAAGTCACCCTGGTGCGTGTTGCCGAAACGAAGATCGAAAGTCACTCCGACTTCCTCTGTGACCGCCTCCTCGCTGAAGGGCTGCACGGCTAGTAAAGCGGTATTCCCCGAGCAAGCGCAATCGCCACTGGCAAGTTCGCATTCAGGGCCCAGAGTGGTCCAATCCCAAGCCAGCATGTCTTCCTTGGTGAAGTCCGTGACCTCGACAACCCGTTCAAAGGATTCCACTTTTCCACTCGTGATGCGCCAACTCGCCACATACCACAACCCACCCTGGTAGCGGAACCAGCGCACAGGCTTGATCGGCTGAGGCGTGGAAGCCGTCACGGCATCAGGCGGCATCTGTGCGAAGGAAGCACGGCGGATGCGGCGTCCGTAGAACGCGTAGCTTTCAGCCAGCGGAAAGTGCATCAGCGCCGGCCCGGTTGGTCCACTAGCACTCATGGTTTTAGCTCGCGAAAGGCGGCAAGGGAGAATGTGGTCGATGTCCGCGTGGCCATCTGTGGCGTGGGAAACCCCGCTCGGTTTTCAAACCAGACCCATTCGATCTGCCCTTGGGATGTTCCCAGTTGGATAAGGCGTTTTTGAGGGCTTGGCTGCGCAGGTCGAGGAAGGTGACGTAGCGTGTGTAGATGCCAGCCCCGATCCTTTGGAAGAGCCCGTCATTGAGCAGGATGACCGGTTCGTCATCGGTTTCTTTGAGCGAAAAGTTGATCAAGGACAGCATCGGAATGTCCAGTAGCTTGCCCTCATCTTCGAAACCGACCGCCACGGGCATCAGATCGCCAGATTTGACCCTGAAGATGGCGTTGTTGTCTGGCGAATAGACCGCACCGGTTTGCAAATTGATGTTCACCCGTTTGGCCGCGCCGGATTCCTGG
>JBIIUD010000096.1:0-7544 GCA_044340175.1 Verrucomicrobiaceae bacterium | reverse complement strand
TGCTCATCTCCAACAACCTCGGCGTGCTGCCGCAGCACTTCTTCCCGAAGGACAAAGGCCGCAGCTACACGCTCTCGCCTTACTTGAAGGAACTCGCCGCTTTCAGAAACGACCTCACCGTCTTCAGTGGGCTGTCGCATCCCGCCGTCACCGGCGGGCACAGCACCGAAAACTGCTTTCTCACCGCTGCGCCTGATCCAACGCGCAGCGGCTTCCGCAATAGCATCTCACTCGACCAGACCGCCGCCGATGCCCTGGGCCAGCAGACGCGATTTCCCACGTTGAACCTGGGTGTGAACATCGACAAAGCCAACCGCAGCCTCTCCTGGACACGCGATGGCGTGCTGCTGCCCGCCGAGGACAGCCCGGCGGCCTTGTTCCGCAAAATGTTCCTCCAGGGGGATGCCAAGCAGACCGCGCTCTCCCTCAAGCGCCTACAAGAACGCGGCAGTGTGCTTGATGTGCTCAGCGAGGACATGCGTGGCTTCCAACGCGGCCTTGGCAGCTCGGATCGCTCGCGCCTGGATCAGTACTTGACCTCCGTGCGTGAACTCGAAGAGCGCCTCACGATCTCCGGCGAATGGGAGCAAAAGCCAAGGCCTGCCACCAAGACACCAGAACCCAAGGACATTCCTGACAAAGCGAGATTCTTCCCGAAGATTCAGCTCATGCTCGACATGGCCCGGCTCGCTTTTGAGTCCGACTCCACCCGCATCATCACCCTCATGGTGGATGGTTTCGCCACGCCCGCCTTTGAGATCGATGAACAGCACCGCACCCGCGACGGTTATCACAATCTCAGCCACCACGGCCAATCAAAGGAAAAGCTCGCCGAACTCGAAAAGGTGGACCTGCAACAAATGCGCCACCTGCGCGACCTCATCGCTGCGCTCGCCGCCACGCCAACGGCCGACTCCAAACGCCTGCTCGATCACACCATGGTCCTCTATGGCAGCAACCTCGGCGATGCCAACGTCCACAACTGCACCAACCTCCCCATCCTCCTCGCCGGTGGCGGCTTCAAGCACGGCCAACACCTCGCCTTCGACACCACGCACAACAAACCGCTGTGCAATCTTTTCGTCTCCATGATGCAAAACATGGGTGTCGAGTCGGCGGCATTCGGTAGCGGCAAGGGAACGCTCACTGGATTCGACCGTCTCTGAATGAATCAAACCTCATGATTCTGCCACTTCATTGCGCCGCCAAACGCCCCCGGCGCGGCGGCGCAGGAGGAAGTACTCTTTGCGCCCACCGCCACCCTTTTGGTTGAAACGCGGCAGGCAAACCCCCGTTTCAATTACCAGCGAACGGGTCAAGAAGGCCTGTCGCTGCGACTCCGTCATGATGAACCTCAAGTCTTTCCTCACCCTTACCGCCTTGCTGATCGGGCTATTGACCGCGCTCCACGCCGACACTGCCCAGCCCAAGGCACCCGCCCCTTTCGTCTATGATGGCAATCCTGAGCGGCGAAAATATGAACTGCCGGTCGAACCTGATGAAAACGTTGCCTATGGACCGCACCGGATGCAGGTGATCTATTTCTGGCGGGCCAAGTCCAACCAACCCACTCCCCTGCTCGTTTACATCCACGGCGGTGGCTGGCAGGGCGGTGATCGCTCCGTCGTGCGCAACATGCTCCTACCCGCGCTTGAGGCCGGCATCTCAGTCGCGTCCGTGGAATACCGCACCATCAAAGACTCCACCGCCGACGGACTCCTGCCGCCGGTGAAGGGACCGATGCTCGACTGCGCCCGCGCCCTCCAGTTCTGCCGCAGCAAAGCCAAGGACTGGAACCTCGACAAAACCAAGGTCGCCCTGGCTGGCGGCTCCGCCGGTGCCTGCACCAGTCTCTGGCTTGCCTTTCACGATGACCTCGCCGATCCCACCAATGCCGATCCTGTCGCCCGCGAATCCACCCGCGTCCTCTGCGCTGCGGTCTCTGGTGCGCAAACCACGCTCGACCCGCACCAGATGCGCGAGTGGACGCCCAACAGCAAATACGGCTCCCACGCCTTCGGCATCGTGTGGGATGCAAAGCAAAAAGTGTCCTCCTTCCAGATGTTTTACGACGCCCGCGAACGCCTGCTGCCCTGGATCAAAGAATACTCCCCCTATGAGCTCGTCACCCCCGGCGACCCACCCATCGGCCTCTACTACAGCGCCCCACCGAACCTCGGTCACGACGAAAAAGACCCCACCCACACTGCTAACTTCGGCGTGAAGCTCAAAGAGCACTGCGACGCCCACCAAGTCCCCTGCGACCTCGTTTATCCCGGTGCCCCGAATGTGAAGCACGCCACCGACAGCGACTACATCAAGGCTTACCTGCGCCCCGAACTGAAATGAGGCTCGCACGCCTCAAACGTCACCGACTCAACAATGAACCGCATTCTCTATCCACGTTTTTGGTTGGCCATGCTCAGCGCTTGGTCTCTCGCTTCATGGGTCGTGTTGGGTGCGGCTGACTCAGCGAGTGACAGACCCAACATCATCTTCCTGCTCACCGATGACCAGCGCGACAAGACCCTCGGGGCCATGGGGCATCCCTTTGTGAAGACACCGCATCTCGATGCGTTGATGCGAAATTCCGTGCGCTTCAAGAACGCCTACATTGCCACGCCGGTCTGTTCGCCCAGCCGCGTCTCGTATTTCACCGGCATGCCGGAGCGCGTCCATGGAGTGGGCTTTAGCTCATCGTATGATCTGACCGAGCAGCAATGGGAGCGCACCTACCCGGCGCTGCTACGCAAAGGCGGTTACTTCACTGGCTTCATCGGCAAATTCGGCGTGGAGTATTACACCTTCAAAGGCAAGGCGGCGGAGAAGTTCGACTTCTGGTGGGGGCACGACGGCTGGACCAAGTTTCTGCCCAAAGAGCATGACACCCCCAGTACCACACCCTATCACCACGCCAAGGCGGACCTCATCACGCCGATCATGGGCGAGGCGATGACGAAGTTTCTCGACACCGCGCCAGGCGACAAACCGTTCTGTCTTTCCGTCAGCTTCAATGTACCCCATGGCTCGCAGGTCACGTCCATGTTCACCAACTATCCCGAGTGGCATGAGATGAAACGCCCGGCCAATGAGAATCCGAAGCTCAAAGGCAGCCCCTTCTACGACACGCTCTATCGCGACATCGCCATCCCGATGCCGACGGACACCTGCACCGATCCGTATCGCTTCATCCCAAAGTTCATCATGGACCAGGACAAAGGCCGCCGGAATCAGACCTACAGCTACGACTACGACCTCGCCACCTGTCGCGAGCATCACATCCGCTATTATCAAACCATCACCGGCCTCGACCACGTCATAGGCGGTTTGCTTGCCGAGTTGAAAAAGCGCGGGCTCGACCAAAACACCGTCATCCTCTTTGGCAGCGATCACGGACTCATCATGGGGGAATACGGCATGGGCGGTAAGGAACTGCTGCTGGATCTCAGCGCCAAGATCCCCTGCCTCATCCATGACCCGCGCACCCCGCAGGAGCAGCGTGGTCGCGAACTGGATCACCTCGTGTCCAGTCTCGACTACACCCGCACCATCCTCGACTACGCTGGCATCGCCTCTCCGGCTGAGATGGAAGGTCGCAGTTTGCGTCCGCTTGTCGAAGGTAAGACCACCGGCTGGCGTGACGAACTCTTCCTCGAAAGCCTCTTCACCCTGCGTGACAATCCCTTCCAAGAAGGCCTCCGCACCGCCCGCT
This sequence comes from Verrucomicrobiaceae bacterium, assembly GCA_044340175.1. GTDB lineage: Bacteria > Verrucomicrobiota > Verrucomicrobiia > Verrucomicrobiales > Verrucomicrobiaceae > JAGRPD01. The sequence continues at coordinate 3,832 of JBIIUD010000096.1, read as the reverse complement.
GGAAATACATTCGTTTTTACGATGGCAAAGTCGGGTTCAAAGAAGCCGATGTGGACTTCACCGATCGTGCGCCTGAGTTCGAAATGCTCTTCGATCTGCAAGCCGATCCCGCCGAGCGCCAGAACCTTGCCACCGATCCACAGCACACCGCCCTCCTTGCTGAACTGCGTCAGAAAACCGCTGCCGAATCAGTCGCCATCAATCAACGTCGCCAGGCCTTCATGCAGGCGCACACCGTCATGCCCCGCCCATCAACCGCCAAGAAAAACCAGCTGCCCAAATAGGATTGTGACTTGGCGAAGGGAACCATTTGCTTTTACTTCACCTATGTCTTCGCCTTTGCCCATTCGGGTCACCATCTGGAACGAGTTTGTTCATGAACGCAAAAACCCGGTCGTGGCAGGGATCTATCCCCACGGCATCCACGTTGCCCTGGCACAGGCACTTGGAGAACATGCGGACCTCATGGTGCGCACGGCGACTCTGGATGAGCCAGACCAGGGCGTGCCACAATCGGTTCTGGATGAAACGGACGTGCTGCTCTGGTGGGGACATGCCGCGCATGACGCTGTGCTTGAAGAAACCGTGACGCGCGTCCAACAGCGGGTCCTGGCTGGCATGGGCCTCGTGGTGCTTCACTCTGGGCATTGGTCAAAAGTCTTCAAACGTCTTATGGGCACCAGCTGCGCGCTCTGCTGGCGGGAGGCCGGCGAAAAAGAACGGGTGTGGGTCGTCAATCCCGGTCACCCGATCGCTGCGGGCGTGGGACCATGCTTCGAAATCGAGCACTCCGAGATGTATGGTGAGCCTTTCGGTATTCCCACGCCTGATGAACTCATCTTTGTCTCGTGGTTTCAAGGCGGCGAGGTCTTCCGTAGCGGGGCCACTTGGACACGCGGCAGCGGTCGCATCTTTTACTTCAGCCCAGGCCATGAACTGTACCCCATCTATCATCATCCTGAAGTGAAACGGATCATCGCCAACGGCGTGCGCTGGGCGCGGCCACAGGGGGCGGCCGCCGATACGCCAAAGCACGTGCCAGTAGAGCTCGCCCGTGAGACGCTCAGTGCCCGCGGCGGCTCACTGCACAGCGACGATGGGCGTCTGCAGACGGAATAGGCAGGTCAGAGCACGAGCCTATTGATTTCAGCGACTCTGCGGGTAGCTGTCTTCTACCCGCGTTCGAAAGCAGCTCACTTCCGAACCAGCAGAGATTTGCCTGTCATCTCCGGCGGCTGTGCCACGCCTAGTAGGTCCAGCATCGTCGGGGCGATGTCCGCCAGCACCCCGTCCTTCAGGGTCACGTGATCTTTGTCTGCCCCCACATAGATCAGGTGAACCAGATTCGTCGTGTGCGCCGTGTGTGGGGAACCGTCGGCGTTGCGCATCTGCTCGCAGTTGCCGTGGTCTGCGGTGATGAGCAGCTTACCGCCTAGCGCGAGGGTGCGCTCCACAATCAGTCGCACGCCCAGATCAATGGTCTCACAGGCATGGATGCCTGCTTCTACGACCCCGGTGTGGCCCACCATGTCGGGATTCGCAAAGTTCATGATCACCGCGTCGTAGTCCGGCAGGCGGCGATACACTTCAAACGCCACGTCCGGTCCACTCATCTGCGGCTTGTGATCGTAGGTTGGCACCTCCTTCGGACTGATCGCCAAATAACGATCCTCGCCCTCGAAGGGCGTCTCCCGGCCGCCGTTGAAAAAGAAGGTCACGTGCGGGTACTTCTCGGTCTCGGCACTGCGCAGCTGGTTCAGGCCCGCATCGGCGATCACTTCTCCCAGGATGTTCTTCATGCTGGTCGATCCAAACACCACCTTGGCGCCCAGATCGGCGTAGGTTTGGTCGTATTCCGTCAGCGTGTAGTAGCTGGTGCGGGGATGCACCTCCCGGTCGAAGCCCTCGAAGCCGGTCTTCAAAAATGCCTCCGAAAGCTGCCGCGCTCGGTCGGCACGGAAATTGAACCAAAACACCACATCGCCATCGCGGATGCGCTGCTCTTCTGCCAGACCGAAGATCATCGGCTGCATGAACTCATCTCCACGCGGGTCGGCCGGATAGGCCTGCTGTACCGCCGCCGAGGGGGAATCGCTTCGCTTCTCCCCGCGGCCCAGCACGATGGCGTCCCAGGCCAGCTTGTTGCGCTCCCAGCGCGTGTCACGGTCCATCGCGTAGTAACGCCCGATCACGGTCACGATCTTCGCCCCGCTGCCTTCCAGATCCTTTTCCAGCTTTGCCAAATAAGCCGCCCCACCGGTTGGCGAGGTATCCCGCCCGTCCGTGATGGCATGGACGCAAATGTCCGTTACCCCGGCCGCCTTCGCCGCATGGCAAAACGCCGCTAGATGATCCTGATGACTGTGAACACCCCCATCGGAAACTAGCCCGAGGAAGTGCAGGCGCTTACCCTTGGCCTCTGCAAAGGCTGCCTGCATCACCGGCTGCGTGGCCAGTTCGCCATCGCGGATGGCCTTGTTGATGCGGGTCAGGTCCTGGTAAACGATCCGCCCGGCACCCAGGTTCAGGTGCCCCACCTCGCTGTTGCCCATCTGGCCGTCCGGCAGCCCGACATCCTCGCCAGACCCGGAGACTCGGCTCCACGGATAGGTGGCATAGAGCTCATCATGAAATGGCGTGTTCGCCAGCAGCGTCGCATCCCCATTCTCCGCAGCTTTGGCTTTGCCGCCGGGATTGATTCCCCAGCCATCGCGAATGATCAGAACAACAGGTTTTTTGGACATGGAAAAAGAAAGGAACAGGAGGTTAAAAAAAGCCCGCACTCTTCCGCCAACCCCGCCCCCGAATCAAGCTCCAGCGCCAAATTCTACCATGGACTGCGCGCAGCCTGCTGCCGCTTTCACGCTCGGGCAGCCTGCTCCCGGGGGTGGGCGCCTTTCGCTCATCCCCAACTCGCCGCTCACCTCTCCCGCGTTTTTGCAAACGCGCCTACAATCCCTGCTGCCGGGGGTGGACGTCTTTCGCTCATCCTCAACTCGCCGCTCACCTCTCCCGCGTTTTTGCAAACGCGCCTACAGCCCCTGCAACAAAACGGGTGCAGGCAACAGCCGGTATGGCATGGGTCGTGTGATCGAAGCTTCCCGCTCGTCCGCCACTGATCCGGGCCGTTCGGCGACTCGTGCCAAGCGAACCCGCACCCGCCTCCTCCGCCTCCATGAACACCCGCTGTGTCCAGCCTGAACTTCTCGACGCCCTGCCTGCTTACCACCCGGACGCCATCCGCTCCCGGCGGGACATCCGCCTCATTAACGGCGTCATGGGCAATTTTCGCTGGCTTCGCCGCCAACTCCGGCAGCACCTCGGCCCGCAGGATCGCGTCTTGGAGTTAGGGGCAGGGGACGGTACTCTTATCCGGAGTCTCCTCACCCGTGGCATCGCGCGCCCGGACCAGTTGCTGGCACTTGATCTTCATCCCCAGCCCCTCGACTGGCCCGCGACCGCCACTTGGCTTCAGCAGGACCTCTTCAGTGCGCCGTTTCCCGATGCCGAGATCGTCATTGCCAATCTTTTTCTCCATCACTTTGAGGAACCTCAGCTGGCGCGTATCGGCAGCCTGCTTTCCCCACGGACCCGGCTCCTGCTACTCTCCGAGCCCGAACGGCGACGGCGCTACCTTTGGTCCAGCCCGCTGCTGCATTATGTTTTTCGCCTGAACCACGTCACCCGCTTCGACATGCGCGTCAGTATCCAGGCGGGCTTTCGTGGCAGTGAGCTGATCGAGGCCCTTCAACTGCCATCTTGGAAGACTCAGCAAATCCACAGCCTCTTTGGCGCCCACCGCGTCATCGCTTCACGGTGATGGCAGCGTGGG
>JBIIUD010000095.1:0-7547 GCA_044340175.1 Verrucomicrobiaceae bacterium | reverse complement strand
AGGCTGGATCTTTGCAAGTTGATCGAGCCGGTCATCCGTCCCTCCTACATCGGCAGCAGCAGCACGTTTGATACGGTGGTGCTGGATGCGGGGCATGGTGGGCATGACAGCGGGGCCAAGGGGGTTTACGGGTATGAAAAGAATTATGCGTTGGCGATGGTCTTTGCGGTGCGCGAAGCGCTGGTCAAGCGTGGCTTCAAAGTGATCCTGACCCGCAGCAACGATACCTTCCTCTCACTGACCTCACGCGTGGCCGTGGCCAACAAGACGCCCAACAGCATTTTCATCAGCATTCACTTCAACTCAGGAGGATCAGCCGCGTCTGGCATCGAAACCTTTGCGCTGACGCCCCAGGGCAGTGCCTCTTCGGTAGCGCGAGGGGGGGGCTTCAGCAACACGGCGCGCATGGGCAATCAGTATGATTCGGAAAACATCGCGCTGGCAACCGCAGTGCATGCGCAGGTGGTGCATCGGTTCAAACTGATCGACCGCGGCATCAAACGGGCGCGCTGGACCGTTCTCACGGGCTGCACCCGCCCCAGCATTTTGTTTGAAGGCGGTTTTGTGACGAACTCACGCGAATGCCAACTGATCGCTTCAGATCAATACCGCAAGGCTTTGTCAGAAGCCATCGGTGACGCCGTGACCAACTACCGCCGTGCGCTGGCGCCGAAATCAGTGGGCCGCTGAGACAAAGCGGCTGATCGCGGCGATGACCTCGTCCACTTGATCGGTGGTCAATTCTGCATAGATCGGAATGCTGAGGACTTCCTCGGCCAATTGGTGAGCGGTCTCACAACCGATCCGTGAACTTTCGGGCAGGTGTTGGAAGCACTGCTGCTGATCCAAGGTCAGGGGATAATAAATCTCACACCCGATTTTCAAATCGACAAGGTGCTGCTTCAAAGCGTCCCGCCGTCCTGGGCCGAGCACCCGCAGCGTGAACTGGTTCCAGATGTGTTCGTTGTGGGCGTAAGCCAGTGGTAGAATCACTTGCACACCTTGGTCCATCGCCCAGGTCTTTTGCTGGGCAACGCAATGGCAATGGGCGGGTTCGGCTTGGGCCACGCCCGGCACCTGAGAGAGATGTTCCAGGTAGCGCTGCGCATTCCGCTGTCTGCCCTGGGTGTATTCGGAGTAATGCGGAATCTTGACGCGCAGCATGGCGGCTTGGAGGGCGTCGATACGGAAGTTTCCGCCGATGCTGTGATGGTAATACTTTGGCTGCATGCCGTGATTGCGCAGGATGCGAGCTTTCTCTGCCAGTGCGTCATCTTGGGTCACCAGCGCGCCGCCGTCGCCAAAGCCGCCTAGGTTCTTGCTGGGAAAGAAGCTGTAGGTGCCGAACTCGCCGACGGTGCCACAGGCTTTGCCCCGATAGCGCGCGCCGATGGCCTGGGCGGCGTCTTCGATGATTTTCAAATCATGCTCTTGGGCGAGAGCGACCACGCCATCAAGATCGGCCGCTTGGCCGAAGAGGTGGACGGGGATGATGGCCTTGGTTTTGCCAGTGATCTTGGCTTTGGCATCAGCGAGGTCGATGTTGAAGCAGACCGGGCAGGAGTCCACAAACACTGGGGTAGCACCGACGCGGCTAACGCAGCCAGCGGTGGCGAAAAACGTGAAGGTCGGCACCAAGACTTCGTCCCCCGGTCCAATCTCGAGGGCCATGAGGGCGAGCAAGATGGCGTCCGTGCCGGAGGAGACGCCGATGCAGTGTCGGGAGTCGGTCAGGGCTGCCAGCTCCGCCTCCATCCGGGTGACTTCCTCTCCCATGATGAACTGGCCGCTTTTGAAGACACGGGAGAAAGCCTCGGTGAATTCAGCTTCGAGGGGATGATTTTGGGCGTTGACGTCGAGGAGGGGGACCATGGGAAAAGAATCGCTCAACTAGAAGCGGTATCCGTCTGGGTTCAATGACATTTGAAGCTCAGTTCTTGCGCTTGCTTTTGCTGCTCGGCACTGCGTTTCCAGCACGGGTAACCCGGACGGTGAAAGCGTGCTTGGGGTGCAGATAGCTGCGGGCAGTGGCTTTGATGTCCTCCAGAGTGACGGCGGCCATGAGGGCGGGCAGACGCTCAAAATGATCGTGACCGAGGCCGTTGAGTTCATTCCAGCCAGCGATATCGGCGAGCGGGCCGTTGCCCTGCTGGGAGCGCAACCAGGAGGATTTCCAGGTGATGCGGGCACGCTCGAGTTCGTCCTTGGTGAGACCGTTTTCGGCCAATTCACGGATGAGCACGGTCATTTCCGCCTCTGCTTGATCCAGCTGATGCGGGGCGGTGCCGACGTAAAAATAGAAGGCTCCGCAAGACAACGCACTGAAGGCCTGGGCTCCGACGTAGTAGGCGAGTCCGAGTTCTTCCCGGATGCGGTTGAACAGGCGGGAGCCCATGTCACTGCAGGCTTCGTCGATGAGTTGCAGCGCTGGCGTGGCTGGGTGGTGCAGGTCCACGGTGCGGTAGCCGATGACAAGCACGGCCTGCTCCTTGTCCAGCGTTTGCTCCCAGCGGCCAGGTTTGGCGCGGGAAGGCTGGGTTTTACGCGGATCATAGGCGGGTTTGCCATGCGGAAGGGCGTGGAATGCGGCAGCGACTTGGTCGCGGATCGCCTTGGGATCGACATCGCCGAAGACGGTGACGACGCCATTTTCACGGTTCAGTGTCCGTGCGAGGGCGCGGCGGCAGGCGGGCAAGTCGAGCGATAAAACGGAGGTCTCGGTGCCATGCGCGGTGCGGGCAAAGGGTTTGCCGGCGAAGATTTCCGCGCGTGCACGGCGGAGGGCGACGGTGAGCGGGTCCTCTTTTTCTTCGCGGATGGCGGCGAGTTGATGTTTTTTGACCAGTTCGAGGCCGTCTGGGGGCAGGCTGGCATTGAGGGAGAGATCTGAGAGGAGATCGAGCGCGGCACCTTCGTCACCGCGCATGACTTCAGCGCCGAGGATGCGGCGGTGGGCATCTGCGGAGCATTGCAGGCTACCGCCGAGATTTTCGAGTTCCGACTGGATGTCTGAGGCCGCGCGGCTGGTGGTGCCTTTGAGAAGGAGTTGGCTAGAGGCCAGTGTGACACCTGCGTCCTGATCGGTCTCAGCAAGCACGCCGCCGCGGAACTGCGCGCGGATGGAGACCAGGGGAAGACGCGGATTGGTCTTCACTAGCAGGGTTAGGCCATCAAGATCGAAGCGTTGCGTTTTCGGTGACTTGCTCTTGAGGGTGACCTTCCGGCTGCGGGTTGCGGAACCTGATTTGGGTGCGGGGCCGACGGTGACAACGCAGACATTCTCTGGAGGAAGGTAATGCCGAGCGATGTCTCGGATGCGGGTGGGGGTCAGGTCACGGACGGCCTGGAGGTAACGGGCGGCGAGGTCGAGCGTGCCGGAAATGAGCCAGGAGTTGCCGAGAGAGGCGGCTTGACCTTTGGTGGTGACTAGGCTGCGGATCTGGCCGTTCAAAGTGGCGCGCACGGCTTTAGCGAGTTCTTCGGGGTCGGGGCCCTCGGCCTGCAGGGTTTCGACAACTTCGAAGAGGGCGGTGCGGGTGGCAGATGCGTCGGCGGGATCACACTCAGCTTCGACTTGGAAAAGCCCGCATTCCTGCACACACCATGCCCCGGCCCAGACGTTGTGAGCGAGTCGGCGTTTTTCTCTCAGTTCCTGGTAAAGGCGAGAACTGCGTCCAGCACCGAGCAGGAAACCGATGACGTCGAGGGCAGCTTTATCGGGATGGGATTCACCCGGGGCCTGCCAGCCTACGGAGACGCGGGTCAGGTCGGTGGGGAAGGCACGGAATTCCTCCCGGCGGCCTTTGAGCGGGGGTTCGGCTGGGAGGTGAACAGGTTCAAACCGACTGCGCGGCCAGTCGCCGAGGAGTTTGGTGGCAGATTTAAGGATCTTACGGGAATCGATGGCTCCTGTGATGACGACAAAACAATTGTTGGGAACGTAATGGCGCGCAATGAAGGCGGCCACATCGGCATGAGCAACCTGATCGAAGACCTCGCGATGCCCGATGATGGGGTGGCCGAGAGGGTGCTTGCGGAAGGCGGTGGCCTGCATGAGATGGTGCAGGGTGGAGTCAGGATCATCATGATCCATGGCCATTTCCCGGCGGATGACATCCTGCTCGCGGGCGAGTTCATCAGGATCAAGGCGGGTGTTGCGGACCATGTCACCGAGGATTTCCAGGTAGGCCTCGGCATGTTCAGCTAGACCGTCGATCCAGTAGACGGTGCGGTTGAAGGAGGTGTAGGCATTGACGTAGCCACCGCGCTCTTGAATGTTGCGGGTGATGTCCTCGGCCGAGCGATTGTGGGTGCCTTTGAAAAGCATGTGCTCGACGCAGTGCGCTAGGCCAGCCCCAGTCCAGTTTTCTTCATGAATGGAACCGGCGCGGATCCAGAATTGGACCGAAACCAAGGGATGGTCGGGGTCCTCTCGGAGCAGGATTTCCAGGCCATTGGGAAGGGTGTGAACTTGGGCGTCGAGACTTGGAATGTCCAGGGAGGTTGGAGAAAGGGAAAGGGTGCGGGCAGGCATGATGCAGAAGGTGAAAAGAGGAGGAAGTTTGGCCGCGAACGATGGCGGCGGCGGATCACCGTTCCAGGAGTTTCAAGAGCGAAAGCTACGGGGAAGTTTGGCGATCCTTGCTGGGCAGGAAGGGTTCGGTGAAGGCGATGTTGAAATCGTAGCCGCCATCGAAATCCTCCAGGGAGTCGCCTTCATTTTTTCCGAAGTAGCCGATCTCGATGAGGTTATAGACGATGTGGCCGACATCAAGTCCACGATGCAGACCCCATTGATGCAGGATGGTGAGGGCCATCGGGCCAAACTCTTTGATGACATGCTGGCGGAAGCCTTCCAGCAATTCCTGGCCAGAGACATGCTGATCTTCTTCTCCCTTTCGGAAGATTTCGGATGCATGGTTCAATGCAACGCGGACGAGGTCGTAGGCCTCTGGGCGGTAGCGGGCGTCACGCTGGATGGCGCGATGAACGGCTTGGGCAAAGAGGGGGGACATCTGGGTGGAGGGGGAACAATTGGGGGGCGTGAATGTGGCGCAAAGTTCGGGAGGGTCAATGAAGGAGGCAAGGAACCTGGAGGGAGGTCATTTTTTACTTTCGCTTGGTGCAGTCTGTTCTTTGGTAGGAGCATCGAACGCAGATTCCTTAATCGCCCATGCATCCTGAATACGCTACCACTCACGAGAGTTGCCTGATTTTACCGTCCTTACTCGCTTCTGACTGGTCCCGAGTGGGGGAGGAAGTCCGGCGGGCAGAGGCTGCAGGCGCGCGTTGGCTGCACCTGGATGTGATGGATGGTGCTTTTGTGGACAATATCTCTTTTGGACCTCAGATGGTGCAAACGGTGCGCAAACTGACGGGCATGTATCTGGATGTGCATTTGATGATTCACCACGCGGATCATTACTTGGAGCGTTTCGTCAAAGCAGGGGCGGATAACATCACCATCCATGTTGAAGCGGAGTATGATACGTCGGTGGCGGATACTTTGAAACGCATCCGCGCGGCAGGTCTGCAATGTGGTCTGGCCTTGCATCCCGACACTCCATTTGAGGCGGCGCTGCCTTACGTGAAGGAGATCGATCTGCTCCTGATCATGACGGTGGTGCCAGGCTTTGGCGGGCAGCCCTTCATGGAGACGGAAACCATGCCCAAACTGGCGGCTGCGCGGGATTACCGGGATGCGCAGGGGTTGTCTTTTCATTTGGAAGTGGATGGCGGCATCTATACCCACACGGCGTCCATTGCCAAAAAGCATGGGGCGAATTTGTTCGTGTGTGGAACCTCTTCTTTTGGCGCGCCTGACATGAAGGGGGCGATGGATGGCCTGTTGGTGGCAGTGAGCTGAGACCGGGCCAAACGAAATCGGGCGGCGGTGCTTGCCTATGTCGGAAGGGAAAGAAGTTCTGGGACGGCAGCGCTTGCATGTGTGGCGGTTTTCGGGAGGGTGAGGGTTCCCATCTATGAAAGCCCTCGTCCTCACCGCTCCCTCTGAATTCCAATTTGACCTTACTTTTCCCGATCCCCAACCCGCCGCAGGCGAGGTCTTGGTGCGTGTGCAGGCCTGTGGGATTTGCGGCAGCGACATTCATGGCATGGACGGTCGCAGTGGTCGGAGACAGATGCCGATCGTGATGGGGCATGAGGCGGCAGGGGACATCATTGCGGTGGGTGAAGGGGTGACAGACTGGAAGGTCGGGCAACGAGTGACCTTTGATTCGACGGAATACTGTGGGCAGTGTGATGAATGTGAACGGGGCTATGTGAACCTGTGTTCCAATCGCAAAGTGCTGGGGGTGTCTCCAGGGACCTATCGGCGGCATGGCTGTTTTGCGGAAAAGATCGCGCTGCCAACACGGATCTTGTATCCCATTCCAGATGACTTGAGCTACGAAAAGGCGGCCTTTGCTGAGCCGGTCAGCATCGCCCTTCATGCGGTGAATCTGGCGGACGGGATCGATGTGGGGGAGGCGTTCAGTGACGAGCCGGAAGCCGATGGCTGTGGGGACGCGTCCTGTGAGGGGTGTGAAAGTCATGGGGAAGGGGTGGAAAGTGAAGGCGGCACGGCGGTGGTGGTCGGTGCAGGTTTGATCGGTCTGCTGGTGATCCAGTCGCTCAAAGCGCGGGGCTGGGAACGGGTGATCGCCGTGGATCTCGATGATCGGCGGTTGGAACTGGCAAAAGAATTGGGAGCTAGTGAGGCCTTCAATGCCAAGCAGGAAGGGCTGGCGGAGCATCTGCGGGCGCTGTGCGGTGGCGATGGTGCGGATGCGAGCTTCGAAGTGGTCGGGGCGGCGGCTCCATTGGACTTGGCCATTCGTTCCGTGCGCAAAGGTGGGCAGGTCATTTTGGTCGGCAATCTGCAGCCCAATACACCTTTTCCCTTACAAGAGGTTGTGACGCGGCAAATCACATTGAAAGGTTCCTGCTCATGCGCGGGTGAGTATCCTGAGGCGATTCGGCGCATCCAGGATGGGAGTATTCGCGTGGAGCCCTTATTGAGCGCGGTTGCCCCATTGGCCGAGGGTGCGGGCTGGTTTGAGCGGCTTTACGACAACAAGGAAGGGCTCATGAAAGTGGTGCTGGTGCCGTGAGAAGCGCACTTGGGGTGTGTATCTCTGCCTTTTTCACCTAAATTATTGTTGCGTATCGTGGCCTCACCCCTAGTGTCGCCCACCCTATCTGTTGCCGATGCGATTTTCCTTGGAGTTTGAGAATGATGAATCCTTTGACGGGAGTGGGCTGTTGTTGCCGACAGCTGCTACCTGGCAGGGGACCCGTTGTGCTGAAAAGGCACTGGAAATAGAGGGCTTGCTCCGCTTGCCATGGCTGGCTTTTGCCGAGGAGTTGGCCAGCCATTTTGAAGCCGTCTTCGGCTCTGAGTCCGAAGATTGATTGAGCCCTGACTCCGCTTGTGGAATCACTCGGTATCCGGCCTCAGGCTAAAATCTCCGTGGGGCACTGTGGTAGGGAGGCGAGGAAGACGCGTCCGTATGGCTTGGATATGATCCTATTGTCCAGGATGGCGC
>JBIIUD010000094.1:0-7559 GCA_044340175.1 Verrucomicrobiaceae bacterium | reverse complement strand
TTTGCCACGAGCTCCGCATTCCCCCCCGTGGGACGCGATTCTGGAAGGCTCATCAGACTGCTCAAGTTTTCTGAAGACGCCATCACCACTCCCGAAGGCAACCGGTGAATCCCTCCAAAATCGGCAATTGCCAAAGGTTGCCCAAGCGGAGCGCCCGTGGCTGTTCTGGGGTCGGGCTCACCCGCCTGATAATAACGCACAAACATCAATCCGCGATATTGCCCTGCTGAGTCATCCCCTGCGAGTGACGAGTCCGACATCCGGTAGAGCCTGACTTCCACCGGACGGCTTTCAGCAAGAGCGGTTTGCTGAGCTTGTGAAATCAACCCCATGAATTCGTCTCCCGCCTGCGTGATGCGGGTCGAATTGATGACACCCAGAACGGCGGGGGCCGCCACCGCAACCACAACGGCTACAATGCCAAGCACCGCCAACATTTCGATCAGCGTAAAGCCTCGTCGATGGTGGAGACTTCGGCATGAACGTTGCATTGAGTTATCGCCTAAAGGAGAGATCATAAATGGAGGATTGGGGTAAAAGATGCCGTGGGTTAAAGGCCCCATTTGGAATTCCTCAACGGAATCGTTGTGGTGAAGATTCTGTAATTGAGTTTCTTGTCATTCAGCAGCTCCTCGACCTGCTGCAAATCGCTGCGGAACGTTTCATCGTTGGCATTATTGAAAATGCCATTCGGCCAGACGGGACTTCCCCCACCCGATTCGTCCACGAAGCGCTGCGCAGAAGTCTCGTCCAGCGCGACGAGCACCACCTCAACCAGCGGTGGCAGTTGAAAGTCTGTTGGTGCCTGCGCTAAAACCACTCCATTCGCTGAGGTGTTGTAAACATAATTGGGGGCAATTTGACGTGGATCACCAGGAACGTCAGAAATGGGGAGTTTAGGGGAAATCACCATGTAAACGATATTCTCAGCTACCATGCGAGCCCAGCCGGCGTTATCGCCACCCTCATTTTCGACGGTATCGATTTGATTGTACCAAGTTGGATTAGGTACGCCAGGCGCAGCCGCTGTACCGGGGTCGGGGTAAATCACGTTAGCCTCAATCGGCGGCCGATATTCCATGAGCCGAAATCGCCGCCTAGGTGGGTGGTTGCGCTGATTCAAGAAGGGTGGGCGGAATCCTCTGTCATCTCCAAATCGAATGAAATAGCCGCAAGCGCTAAGCGCCGTGGGTAAATTCACAAACTCGCCGCCACCTATTCCGGGAGCTTCCAACGAACCACCAAGAGGCGCCTGGAAAAAGACCGCATGGCCAGGAGATTCTCCAGCACCTAAACCCGTAAGGGTCTGTGAGGGTCCACAGAGAAATTGCAGCTCTGAATAACGCACATATCCAGTCGGCCCTGTATTCATGGACATTGAATTCGGCACCAGTGGGTTCCCTCCACCTGCATAGAAGTAGCTGAGGTAAGTGTTCATCGTGGCTTGACTGAGATTGGAGACAATTCGGTCCATGGCACGGCGTGCCTCCCGGAATTGGGCCACTCGACTATTGGCACTGGACCATACCCTCTGCACTTGTCCGAGCACTTGGGCGATGATTGTCAATAGCACCGCCAAGACGGCAAGCGAAACCAACACCTCAACGAGCGTGAACCCCGAGCCCTGCCTTTGCCGCCCTGTGTTTGTAAACTGCGTATTCATGGTATCAATAAGGTCTGTTGAAGGGCTTAAAATTGCCTTGCCACCGTAAATGCACGGCTACTAAAAGGCACCTCACCATTGAAACTGAACCGTGCGTCTGGAACAGCGGCGATGTTGATTCTAACCGTAAGCATGTCAGGACTTGGAGCTCCACCTGGAACGGCTAAAGGCCCGCCTGGTCCTTCCAATAGAATTTCTGACACGTAAGTAAGCCGGATGCTATCAGCCCCGCCAAGATCAAGAGGCGAACCTTGATCATCAAAAAAGCGGCGGGCACCCGCATAAGGGGTCAAACCTGGAGGCAACGCACCCCCGGTGGTGGCTCCCCAGTTGGCAGTTTGAATTTCGGCGATGATCTGCTGATAGATTCGGGTTTCAGCCAGGGTGTTGGAAGCACCCCGAATCGAACTCATCCCCGAAGGTAGCAAACCAAGCAGAAGCACAATAGCCATCGCAGCGATTCCCACCGCCATCGTCACCTCAGGCAAACTAAATCCGCGTGAGGCCTTTCGAGAGAGATCAACAGAAGCTTCCGGTTTCATAGGGGTCAGTGGATAGACAAACGGGGGGGACATGATTATGGCGCGAAACGTTTGGTTTCCAGAATTCTAAACCGATAAAAAGTATCCAGAGGAGGTGACCCAGGTGCGGCACCATAATCGGGAAGCGCTGGGTCATTAGGGTCCAACTTTCTCTCAATCAAAGTCGTGCCGCGGTATTCACTGGAGACACGGTCCTTGGTCGTATCGAAACGATTGGGTTCAACCGACCGAGCTTTCCGAATGACTTGTGCCTTGTAAAACACTCTGAAGGTATTGCTTTGCGTCGTCACCTTCCCATAAAGGCTGGCATAAGGCCTTTCTTTGGTGTTGTCGCCAGTGAGTTGGCGATTCGCCCAGAAACCGTTGCCGGAGACGTTTGTCATTGCCGTCGGCTGCATAGGTGCGCCTGAGCCAGGGTCACCGCCATCGACCGCCGGGGCACCCGGAATGACTCTCGGGATCAAGTGGATTTCACAAATCTGGCTTGCGGTTCGGAACAAACCGGTCGCGCCTGCAGGTGTGAAGGCGTTGGCGGCGTGGTTGAAGCGGCTCTCAAACTGTTGGAGTGTGCCTAACACCAAAGCACCTGCTCGGCTTTCAATATTGATCTGCCGGTGCCAGTGTTTGATCACGCCATTTGGAATGCGAGCCACATTGGCAGGTAGATCCGTCCAAGGCTGCTGATAGTGGTAGCTTTCATCCCGCGAAGACTCGGCAAAAGCCGGGAACACCAAATATCGAGGGGCATCTGCATTCGGGAAGGCCGATATCATCTCCCCCTTTAAAGCAGCATGAATCGCTGTGCTCCTCCGAATATGCGAGAACGGGACGATCTGATAGTTAAGATTGACTTTTCCAGCCGAAGAAAACGTTTCGCTGATCGCATAGGGCTCCACCACGGGCATCCAAAACAGGTCAAGCAGGTAATGGTCCGCAGGATCCACACCCCCATTGTAACCTGGCGCTCCCGGATGTGGCAAAGCTGTCGCCACCTGTGGAGTATTGGGACGGAAAAGCAGCGTGCGCCATGCCTGACCTCCTTTGATTCGGGAAGGCAAGGATCCAAACATGACGGGTGATGGCATCATCCGGTTTGGGGTCATGTAAGACATACCTGCATCTGCTCCCACATGCTCATGCTGGAAATAAGAACTGGGCACGCGGCGGGTCACGTTGTTTTGTGAAGCCCAGGTGACACCGGTGTTACCCTCATCAGGCTTGTTCAACCAAGCTCCATCTCGCCCGCCTCCTGGCGCATTGTCAAAATCGCCGAATGCGGCCGCAATGGCAATGGATTGTGTGTTAGAGGGCACATCCGGTACCTTGGCACCATGATAGGCTGCGTTAGGCACGAGTCGTAGAGCAGCAATGCCGCGATCAAAACCAGGGTTGGCATCCGAATTGGCGCGGCTGATATTGTGCGCAAAGTAGTTGGGATTGGCGCCAGATAGCATGGTGTCAATCCGAGGATGTGGCATCCAGTCACTTGCAGGAACAACCTTCTTGCCCATGATGTGGCGAACATCCCCATGCGTGGGAACCATGCTGATTACCACGTCCGTTCCGCGCATGTCGCGGGTATTCCCTGTCTGCCGATCACCCAGACCTGTGTCAGTGTATTGATCGGTCGGGGTATCCACGGCAGGAGTGACGGGATTGAGCAGACCACTGTTTTGATTTCCCGATCCAGCGTCAAATCCAAACACTGTACCAAGGCCACGAGGCGCGTTGGCCCAGGAAACACGGTCGTTGGACCAACCCGCAAACCTGCCCAGCGTGGCACCACCGACACCGGCTATAGTACCGTTACCAGGACCAAAAAGAGGATTGTTATTGTCAAGCGTTGCATAGGTCTGTTGAACACTACCCGGCCAGGTTCCAGTGAATCGACCAAGCGCTCCATAGAAACTCAATGACCACCACTGAGGCGCAAAAACGGCGCGCTGCACTGTCCGACTGCCATTTTGAGGATTGATGATGTCAACCCGATCCGAAGAAAGGGTAACCAGTTCAGGGACAGGAATTCGTGCTGCTCCCCCGAAAGGAGGGATCGTGTAGGTCTGAACGGGGTTTGTGCCTGACAGTTGATGACCTGCATAGATTTCAATCGTCAAACCTTCGCCACTGAAATTCATGGCTTCACCATCAACTGTCACATATCTCGAAATGAGATCGAAATTCCTCATCCCACGATACGGATCCCCTGACGTGTTGGCCACAGGGTCATATCCTTGTTCGATCACTGTTCCTGCCTGGACACTTCTAACTCTGCGCTGGTAAGACAAAGATGCGACATCAGCGAAACCACCTGCCGTGTGCGTTCCGATGTGACTATTCACGTCTCCAGGTCGGTAGATATTCAGACCCGACTTCCATATGTAGCGACCATTCCCAATGGTCGGAAACAACTGCTCGTTGTTAAGCGTGTATCGGTCCAAACCCTGAACAACGATGGTAAACTCCGGATAAACCGGCCCATAACCGAACATTGGAACACAGACCTCCAAGTTGAGCATCGCCTGAACTCGCTTCATGCCAGGCTGCAGCGGTGAGCGCGCCTGCATCGGGGCGTTGATATTTGGGTTGAAACGCGGAAGCGTGACGTTCCAGTTGCGCGGATTGAATCCGGGATGGTTGCGCGGATGCCTCGGATCTGAAGTTGGTCTTGCTGCGTCGGTGCCATAAGCGCCAGGCACGGGGAAAGGGGGGAAATTCGAGTACCAGAACAGGGTTTCGCCATTCAAAAACATCGGGGCTTGACCTTGCGCGCCTCTTCTCACATTGGCGTTGCCTGTGCCGAAGGTTCCGACTGGCATGGGATCCATCATCACGGCTGTTCTTCCTCCAGTGAATCCCGTCTGCCACTGCGTGTCCGCCGCTGCTGGACTGATGTAGGGTGGTTTGGTGAAGCTGCCAGGGCTGGATTCAACCGCCATGCGGAAACTCCCTTTGTCGGTGTCACCATCTGCGGAGCAGATGAATTGAAAACCCACTTCAGACACACAGGGGAAGCGGCCCATACCCCGAAACTCACCCAATTCAGAGGGCACCACACTGCCATGTCCCGGCATCATGTATTCAACGGTGCGCTCGTTACGAGTATCCCCTGCAACACCGCGTCCAGTGACCCAACGGCTCAAACGATCAGGCGTGAAAGTTCTAAAGTCCGTAGGTTTATTACGATGGAAGGTTCCATCTGAATGCGTCTCTTGTGGGCCATTGCGGTTATATGTCTCCCAACGGTAGCGTGGATCGCCAGCTCCCTGGGTGCCATCTCCCAGCATCATCTGCCTTGTTGGCGCAAGGAATCCATCGTACAAATTGGTGGACCGAATGTAATCAAATATTTGAACTAAAATCTGTGTACTGTCTCCAGCAGAATATTTGGTGTTGAAGGTCGAACCTCCTGGCATGATCTGCCCCATCATGTACTGCAACATGGACAGCACCGAAGCATTTCTTGGAATACTGATATCTGTCGTTGCACTTTTATAATCCTGACGTCGAAAGAAGTAGGAGTTCGCTGGACCTGGCCCCAGCTTGGAGCAGAAAGCAATCAAGTTGTCATACCCAGTCCGATACTCAGGCCCTAGAAGTTCGTTCGCAATCGGCCAAATAGCAACCCGCGGCAGGCCGTACATGTTTACTTCTGGCATGCGGCTATGCGCCGTCAAAAAGAAGCGGGCTCTTTCGAGTTGACCTGGATTTTGAAAGATTGGAACGGTTGAGGAACCCGCTGGGATATTCTCATCTTGGAAACCCCGCGTGGTGCCTCCGTTTGTAAGACGTTGTGAAAACATCAATTCATCCACGGAAGCGTATAAGCGCTCACTGATAGAATTAGTGATATTCACCGAACTAGCGAGAGCGGCAAAACCAAGCTGGTTACTATCTGTGGCTAACCAGTAAGGCACTGTTGCTGCACGTGATCCGCCCGAGTTCAATTTAGGCATCACTTCATAGATCCGCTCTTTGATGCTTCTGATTGAAGCGGCTACCTGACTACCTGCGGCAGTACCATAAAGATCAAGGTTCTGATTTGGAAAGAGCACTGTGCTCAGAGCAATCGTCGCAGGATGACCTGGGTAGCGCTGGTACTCGTAAGCCATCGGCTGAAAGTGAGCCCAGTCCAGATCGCGTTCATGAATGACGGTGGGGGTCGCCCATGGTGTTGGTTCCCCCGCTGTATTGATATTCAATTTTGAGGTCTCGTCATCGGTCCAGAAAGCAATTCTACCCACAATCGGGTTAGCCTCAGAGGGTACGTTATCACCATCAGCGGTGGCAGGCACGAAGTCCAATGTATCTCCACCGCCTGCCATGGTTCCCATCCGGCCGTTCCTCAAGACATAAACCCAATGCACAGGCATCGGCAAACGCGAAGCCAGGTCTTCATTATTCGACGCTGCCACCACACCTGCAAAACCTTGATTGTACCAGAATCCCTCGACGTTAGAGGAGCCCGGAGCGTTCTCTTGTCCTGGCACGTAGGCTCTGGGGTCGATGATGGGGAAAACCACCTCAGGGTTCCCATCTCCATCCATATCGGGTCGGATGATAGGTTCGTTAAGATCCGCATAGACCCCGCTTTGGGCCGCCCAATCGGGAGCTGGTGCATCACCCAACATCTGTGCTTCACCACCCGTCACCTGCATGTCGGGACTAGAATAGAGCCGGTAGCCAGCGTTGAAGGTTCCATCCATGTTGTACTTGCGGATAGCACCAGGTTGCGATGCCCAAATGGATGGATTCGTCGCTGTGCGGCGCGTGCCATCCCAGATTTGCGCCATGACGATGTTGACTGCTGAGTCAGCTAGCTCTCTGGCGGCCTGCCCATCCGCATATTTTCCTGAAGACATCTGCTCTGTCCGCGACACTGAAAAGATGGCCAGCATGAAGATGGTCATCATGGAGACCATGGCCAGGACGATCACCAGAGCGATGGCTTTTTGACGCCGCTTGTACTTGCGGTCCACGGGTTGGTTTTTTGGTTTCATGGTTGAGGGGGGCTAAAATTCCTGATTTACAATGTGTTTACCTGATTTTGTGGGTTTTTGGCAAGCTCCGAATCAAAATCCGCAAAAAAATATGCCTACCTGGGCAGGTCTGAATTCGCTTTAACCCCCGAAGCTGAAGGGCTCGGCGGCTCAGGCGAACCGTTGACCTGGGTGTCAACGGGAGCTTCCTTTGAAGCCTACTCAGTTTGACCTGTGGTCACCAAAAGCGTTCACAATGTAAATACAATTCGAAAACAGGTCCGCCATTCTGCTTGCGGCTGTCTTTTGTCGATCAGGGCTGAACTTGCGCCGACCCCTCGAGGATTTCCACGCTCAATCGACTCAAAGCGCTGGCTT
>JBIIUD010000093.1:0-7563 GCA_044340175.1 Verrucomicrobiaceae bacterium | reverse complement strand
CTCAGTGGCGGTGGGAGCCGCAGACGCGGTGTTTGTCACCGGGTCAATCAGAAACAACAATTACGATCTCTATGTTGCAAAGCTAAGCAGCGCAGGTGCTACACAATGGAGTCAGCAGTGGAATAGCCCCGCCAACTCCTCGGACGCCAGCTTTGACGTGACTTTGGACGGACAGGGCAACCCGATCCTGGCAGGACACAGCTACAAGGCCTCCGGGGAACAAGACGGATATCTGGCCAAATACAATTCCACCAGCGGCGCGCTGGTGTGGGACTATCGCTTTGACGGTCCAGCATCAGGAAACGATACCCTGCGTTCAGTGGGAGTGGACAAAGAAAACAACCTCATCGCCACCGGTTACTCGCAAAACGCCAACGGCACCTACGACGCGGTCAGCCTCAAACTGCTCGGGGCCGATGGTGGGCTAGTCTGGACACAGCGCTACAACGGCACGGAAAATCTGAACGATGAAGGGCGCTCCGTGGCCGTGACGGCTGATGGTCAGGCATTCGTCGCCGGGTATGCCACCCGCACGGGTGGAACCACGGATTTCCTGGTGACAAGCTACAGCGCGGCTGTTCCCACCACGCAGACAGCACAGACCATCACCTTTGCCAATCCAGGAGCACAGAACGCGGGTACACCGCTTGCCTTGTCGGCCAGTGCCGACAGCGGGCTGACCGTTCGTTTTACCGTGGTCAGTGGATCGGCGACGTTCGACGGCAGCAGCAACATGCTCAACTTTACCGGCAACGGCAGCGTCACCGTGCGTGCCTCGCAGAGCGGCAACTCCGCGTATGCCGCAGCCTCTTCAGTGGATCAGACCTTCACGGTCAACAAATCCAGCCAGACCATCAGCTTCGTGCTGCCTGCCAACCTGAACTCTACGGCGCAGTGGCCGCTCACAGGGGTCGCTACCAGCGGTCTTTCGGTCACCTACAACGTGCAGAGCGGTCCCGGCAGCATTACCGATGGTGTGCTGAGTTTTAGCGGCGCGGGTGCTGTTACCGTGCGTGCCAGCCAGGCAGGCGACGGGCGCTTCGATGCCGCCGCGGATGTCGATGCCGTGGTCACCTCCCTAAATACCACCCCGGTGGTCATCTTTGATAACATCATCGAAAACTGGCGCGACACGTATGCCGGCAGCGGTGCCGGCGCGGGCAACGACATCGCCCTGCAGCTCAGCGGCAACGACGCCGTGGCGGGCTTCGTCGCTGGCTACACCACCACCAGCGGCACTGGCAAAGACCTCTATCTGGCCAAATACCTCGCTGATGGCACCCTCGTCTGGTCCGTTGTTAGCGGCACCTCTGGCGATGACGAAGGCTTGAGCGTGGTCGTGGACGGCAATGGCGACGTGGTCGTCGCCGGTTACGTCACCGGCACCGGCCGCGACCTCTACGTGGCCAAACACAACGGCGCCACCGGCAGCAAGATTTGGGACTACACCTACAGCGGCACTGGCGGTGGCAACGATGTCGGGGCCTCCCTGGCACTTGATGGCACCACCAACGTGGTCGTGGGAGGATATGCTGTGGGCTCTGGCACCAGCAATGACTTCTTTGCTGCCAAACTCAATCTCACCACTGGAGCCCTCGTCTGGGCCAGCGTGAGGAACCGCACCGGCGCCACCTCTGACGTCCCGGCCAAAGTTGCCGTCGGCACGGATGGCAGCGTGGCGCTTGCCGGCGCTACCAACAGCGACACTTGGACCGTGAAGCTCGCTGCCGCAGACGGCGCACTCGTCTGGCAGAACGTTTATAATTTCCTCAACAAACCCGATGCCGTGCGCGGCCTCGCGCTCGACGCCGCCAACAACGTCATCATTACCGCCTACTCCCAGGGCTCTAACTACGACATTTACACCGCCAAGTATGCCTCGCTGGACGGCTCTCTGATCTGGGGCAAGCGCTACAACAGCAGCTTCAATTCCTCCGATCATCCTTGGGATCTCGTCGTCGATGAAGACAGCAACGTGTATGTCACTGGTGCCTCCTACCGCGGCGCCGGTGTTCGTGACGGCATGACCTTGAAGTACGCCGGCCTGAACGGCACACTGATGTGGGAAGGGCGCTACAATGGCACCAGCGGTGCCAATGACGAAAACTTCACTCTCTCGCTCGACGGCATCGGCAACCCCGTCATCAGCGGCTACACCACCAACTCCGATGGCACCACCGACGTCTATCTTGCCAAGCATAACAAGGTGCCCGGCACCATCCGTTGGCAGAATACTTTTGATGGTGCCAACAACAAAAATGACAGCATCCAGAAAGTCAGGGCGGACCCCAACGGCAATGTCTGGATGGCGGGCTCTGCCACCGGTCTCGATGGTAAATTGGTCATCCTCATCCTGCGCCACATGCCCACCCCGTAACCTTCTTGCTACTTTTAAGTTCCCTGCCTTTTCCTGATCCTGTTCTACGCCATGAAACTTCAGCACCTCAAAGCCCTCCTGGTCCTGCTTCTCATCAGCCCCTGTCTCACCGCGACGGTGCGCGCCACGCAGGTCATCAACGCTGGACCGCGCCTCAACGTGGTGCAGGGGGATACGGCCTCCTTTAGCGCCCAGTTCTTCGATGCCGATGGTAATACCGGTGTGACCCTGAGCGCTTTGCATGTGACCAGTGGTCAGCCGATTGGCCAAGTCGTGCGCGACAACACCACCGGCGACCTGCAATGGACCTGTGCCACCGACAGCCTTCCCGCCGGTGCCACGCCCGTGCAACTCATCGCCTCAGACGCGGCCGGAGCCCATGCGTTGGTCTCCTTCTCGCTGCAAATCTCCCCGGCTTCGTCCGTGCAGCAGTGGCGCCAGACCCACTTCGGCAGCAGCCAAGCCACCGGAGTTGCTCTGGACAACGCCGATCCCGACGGCGATGGCCTCAGCAACTACGCCGAATTTGCATTGGGCCTAAATCCCAAAGTTCACTCCAGCGACGGCGGTAACCGGGTGGTTTCTGATCCTGCTGTTGCGGGCAAAATGCGCGCCGTTTTCCGGCGGCGCAAAGACTACCTCGCCGAAGGCATCAACTACATCTACGAGTTCAGTAACGATCTGCAGACGTGGGAAACGGGCGCGGTTGCACCGCAGATTCTGGGGGACGATGGGACGATGCAAACCCTCATGATGGATTTTCCTGTGATGAGTTCAGGTCAGCCGAGCAGGTTTTTCCGCACTCGCATTCCTTGAGGAGTATCCGTTCATGTCATCAGGTCTTCCATGCCAGATTCCAGTGCTTTTATTGATCCACCGTCGCCTCGGGCCAACCGCCCGTGTCATGGAGGCCTTGAGTCATGCGCGACCAGAGGTCTTGCTGATCGCCGCAGATGGTCCAGGAGACGATCCACGCTGCGCGCAGGTGCGGGAGCATGTGATGTCCAGCATCACGTGGTCATGTCAGTTGCAGACTCGTTTTTTGGATGAACAACAAGGCTGCCGCAAAGCCGTCTCGTCCGCCTTGGAGTGGGCCTTTGGCCTGCATGAACACTTGATCATCATCGAAGACGACTGCCTGCCTCATCCCAGTTTCTTCACGTTTTGTGAGGCCATGCTCGACCGCTTCAAAGACGAACCCACCGTCATGCAGATCTGTGGCAGCAATCTCACCCAAATGCAGCCCGCAGGGCATAGCTGCTATTTCTCGCGCTTTGGTCCTATCTGGGGCTGGGCCTCCTGGCGCCGCGCCTGGCAGGCTTACGATGTTGAAATGAAAGCCTGGAGCGGTCTGCGCAATTCCTCGCAACTCCGTCAGCTCTGCCCAGAGGCCTTTGAAGCTGGCTGGCGTCGTGAGGTGCTGGACGCGGTGCATCGAGGCGAGGTGGACACTTGGGATTATCAATGGGCTTTTGCCAAGCTCCTTTGCGGTGGGCTTAATGTCGTGCCAGCCGTCAATCTAGTGTCCAACATTGGTTTCGGAGCTGATGCCACGCATACAACCAACTCCTTCGACCCTCGAGCAAACAGGGTCACGCATGAACTTGTCGCCCCCTGGCAGTATGATCCCAGCGTCACGGCCTGGCGGGCTGCCGACCGTGCCTATTTAACCCAGGTCGTTGGCCTGCCAGAAAGAATCTGGTCCCTCAAGGGCTTGCGGCGCAGCCTCCGCACTCTTTTCCAGCGATGAAGCGGGTTTGTCTCATTTCGACTTTGAATCACAATGTCGGGGACGATTTTGTCCGTGAAGGCATTCTGTGCCTGCTGCGCGAGGTGCTCGGCCCGGTCGATGTCAGTGTCATTCACAAACATTTTCCGGTAACGGCGCGCGGTCAACCGTGGCCGCAGCTGGATCAGTTGACACGGGGGGTGCCGAATTGGTTGTCCTGGCGAAGTCGTTTTTCACGTGCGGCGGATGTTCTGCCCATGAGTCCTTCAGGGGATCTAGTGCTGGGCAGTGACCTTGTGGTGCAGTGCGGTGCTCCTGTGTATTGGAAAAATGTCTGGTCCACATGCGCTCAGACGGAGTGGTTCGGGCCTCTTATCGAAAAGCGGTGGAGGAAGATCGAACGAAGCGTGCCGCTACTGAATCTGGGGGCTGGTTCCTGCCAGGCTTGGGGGAGTGATGGCACCGAAATCGTCGAGGACGTGCAGTGCCGATCCTTCATTGATCGCTTTACCGATTGGAGCGCTCTGACCACGGTGCGTGATTCTTTGGCGCAGCGCATTGTGAGCCAGTGCGGCCATGAGGTGCCGCTGCTGCCATGCCCGTCCATCTTTACGCCTGGATCGTTGCACCTACAGCCCGGGCCGGGCGAATACATAGCGCTCAATTACATGCCTCATGGGGGGCACTACGATCTCGCCGGAGGCGGCGCACAGGCCCGGCAACGCTGGGAAGATGCCTTCTGCAAGACGGCGCGTGAGCTGGCCCGGCACCATGCTTGTTTGCTGATCTGCCACGACAGGCAGGAGCAAGCGGAAGCAGAGCGGTTGCTTCCTGAGATACCGCGCTTTCACAGCTTGGACTGGCGGGAGTATCTGAAGGCTTATTCGCGTTGTCGCATCGCGGTGGTCAATCGCATTCATGGGGCCGTGGTCGCGGCGGCAATGGGCCGGCGCGTGCTGCTGACCGGCAATGATACTCGAATGCTCGCGGCGGCCGAAGTTCCGGGGCTCATCGTCCTGCCAGTGGCTGAGGTGGTTGACTCATTCTCTGAGCGAGTGGCAGAAATGCTGCGCCTACCCGCTGCGCTGCCACCCGTGGAATGGATCGAAACCACAAGAGCGCACTATTTGGAACTGCTTTCTGCCAGGCTTGGGGTAGGCATGGCACGGAAATCGGCGAGGACGCGGAGTGCCGGTCCTTCATTGCTCGCTTTACCCGTTGGAGCGCCCTGACCACGGGGCGTGACCCTTTGTCCATCACGGCTTCGATGCAGGAGGTTTATGCCGCGGACGCGGCTTGATTTTCAGGGCAAAGAAGCAGTCGGCATAGCTCGCGTTATGGGTCAATAAAACGGGGGCTTCATAGTACTCTTCGAGCAGGCGCTGCACTGCCGCGAGATTTTCATGGCGGACTTCGACACAGATGGCCAGTGGCCGAAAACGCTGCAAATCCAGGCCGCGCAAAGCCGCGACCTCGGCTCCTTCCACATCCAGACTGAGCAAATCGAAGTTTTTCGGGGTGTCGGATTCCGCAAGAACGTCGGTCAAAGTGCGAACAGGGGCTTCGACAAATTGTTCCAGCGGCGGCAGTCCTTGACCTCTAAGTCCTGCGGCAGCGCGTGCATGTTCTGTGGCCTCATCTGACAGAGCACCGCAGACCATGGTCATGAGGCCAGCATGGCGTAGGCGGACAGTACGACCGGCATCTTCAGGAGCGCCGAGGACGCAGGAGATGACGATGGATTCTTTACGGCGCTGCCGACAGCGGCTGGCAAGCTGTGGCAGAGGCTCAATCAACACGCCGTGCCAGCCCTTCATGCGTGCGAAGTAGTAGCTGTTGCTCTGCTGAAAACCATCATACGCACCTGCCTCTACGAACCAGCCGTCACGTTGCGGCAGCAGCCGCTCAAGCAGGGTGTCGAGCCCGTTCAAAGAGGGGCGTGACAGGCAGGAAATGCCCAGGAATTCAAAAACAGGTCTCAGCATGTTAAGCAGGCGATCCCGTCTGGATGAAATGGGTTTGTAAGGTAGGCTTTCCATTTTCAGTTCTTCGCGGCTTTTTTAATGGATGAAGGAGGGCTTGAGATCGAGTCTGCCGTAGTGGAAGAGGATCCGGAGGCAGTCGTTGGCAAATGAGCGGATGCAGGCTTCCTGAGTGTTCGCCACGCTTTGCCGCACCGCCACCGCAAAGGTCTCGAAGAGCCAAGTCAAGGGCGAGTGCTTCACGGCCCATCGCACGCCAATGGTTTTGACACCGCCGTCGGCACAGTGGCTGCGCGGCACCCGCGCACGCAGCACCGGGTCAGCCTGCAGGGTGTCGAGATGTCGTGACTCGTGCGCGGGCGCGTGGTCGAAAATGCTGCAGGCGTTCTGACACTGCGGGCGGGTGAGCGCAGCGCCAAGGACATGCTGCAGATGGCTGCGCACCTGCTTGGCTGCCACCCGCAAATCCACACGCCCCACCTCCCTGTGCTGGTCGAGTCCGAGAAGCAGGGGGTAGTGGTCGTTGAGGCGATGAGGGTGATTCATCCGCCCGTTTTACAGCGCTCTCTCACCCATTAAAAGGCTCGAAGAACCCCAGTTTCAAGATTCTTGCTCCAGGAAGCCCTAGACATCTGTCGACCATCTTCCTCCCGAATAGTTGCAGCAGGTTCATCTGCTTGGGGCAAAGGCTCCGGCGGCGTGGATATTGGCAGGCGAAGCTGCTCAGGATCTCGGCATCAGGACCGGAGAACCCGATGCCGTTGCGCTCGGCGGTGATCACCAATTGTCGAAGGTTGGAAGCCGCCTCAGCGAGAGGGCATAAGGTGGCGCTCTGGTTTACCGCGTGGGATGCGTTTTACAGCAGGGGCCGGTGCGCAAGGTATGGCTGTTTGGCCGACCCTCACATGCCCTTGTGGAGACCGAGGCCAGATTTTCAAATGACCGCATTCCCGATCGGGAACAATCGACGTCCTGCCAAAGAGGAAGAATTAAGGCATCTTAAAAGATGCGATTTTATCGATCTGCGGCCATTTTAGAGACTTGTATGACTGTGTAGGGTATAAATGCTCCCCAAAAGGGGCGATAAATGAAGGTAGAGCCTTGAAGTATTGATTCTTTCTCTAGTTGGGTTACTTTTGCACCCCAAAAGGATCAAAATTATGAATCTGCCCTCCTTGGTGCGTTTTCACCGAAAAGCTGCGAATCTCTCGCAAATCGAACTTGCTGCGCTGGCAAACGTCAGCCGCAAGGTCGTGCAGTGCATCGAATCCGGCGGGGAGCAGGTTGCATGGAAAAATGTGCAGGCGGTGCTCGCCGTTCTGAATGTGATGCTAAGCCCAACCGGTCCGCTGGTTTCGCAGTGGCAGGCAGGCGCTGGGCATAACGACGAGAAACCATGAAAACCGCCTCCGATGAGCAGCAAGCGCCTTTGCGACGAGCCTTGGTCTTCCAGCGAGATGTCCTCGCTGGACGCG
>JBIIUD010000767.1:0-7621 GCA_044340175.1 Verrucomicrobiaceae bacterium | reverse complement strand
TCGTCCACTGCCACACGGTCCGCCACCACCACCCGCCGATCCTTCACCGACCCATCCCTCGTCCACCACCACCATCCCGCGTTGCTCACGACGAGCAACCCCACTAGCAAAGGGATGACAATACGATGTCTCATGGCGTCAACAAACGAACCGCAGGAATCTTCCTGCGGTTCGCCTCATCAAACATTACAAATCAAACCAATCAAGGCGTTGGCAGCGCAAAGGTGCCGATATCCGTGTCCATCTGGCGGCTCTTGTCGAACTCCGTTCTCGAGAACGTTCCCAACGCAAAGTTCAAAACGTAGTCGTCCCACTTGTCCAGCTTGAACTCCACACGCAGCGTCGCGGTCGTTGTCCCAGGAGTATACGTGTAAGTGAAGGAATCAACGTCCGTCGAATCCGTTTCCCGCCCCGTCGTCGCCGTCAGAAACGTCAGCCGCTCAGGCAGTTGCGTTCCGTTTTCGCTCACCAGATAAGCCAGACCCGTCAGGGCCGCCGGCGCATTCCCGTCGCCCACTTGGGCTGCTGGCATCCCTGGACCATCGTCGTCATCGTCGTCGTCGTCATCATCCTCGCCATCGTTGTCGTCATCATCGTCGTCATCATTGTCGATATCATCCCCATCGTCATCGCGGTCCCGGCCCCGGCGCTTGCCGTCTCCATCCACATCGTCCTCGTCCGCATCACCATTGCCGCGACCATCCCCGTCAATGTCGTTCTCGTTCACATCGTCATCGTCAAGCCCGTCACCATCAATGTCCGACTCCGAAGGGTGGTCGTCCAGCCTGCTATCACCGTCGATGTCCAGTTCGTTCACCGCGTCATCCCGCCGACCATCCCCGTCGATGTCGTCCTCTTCCACCGAGTTATCATCATCCCCGTCACCGTCGATATCGTCTTCATCCATGGAATCATCGTCATCACCGTCACCGTCAATATCGGACTCAGAAGGATTGTCATCCGTTTTGCCGTCACCATCGATGTCTATCTCCGTCGAACTGTCATCATCCCGACCATCCCCGTCGATGTCATCTTCATCGGTCGAGTCATCATCGTCACCGTCGCCGTCGATATCACTTTCTGACGGATTGTCATCGTTCAAACCGTCTCCATCAATGTCGGACTCAGACGGATTGTCATCGGCACGTCCATCCCCATCAATATCGAGCTCCGTGATCAAATCGTCATCCCGTCCATCCCCATCGATGTCATCTTCACCTGAGTCATCGTCGTCCAAACCATCCCCGTCGATGTCATCTTCGGTCGAATCGTCGTCATTTTTCCCGTCCCCGTCGATATCCCGCTCAGAAGCTGAATCATCCCTCCGTCCATCCCCATCGATGTCCGTCTCAGACGGGTGATCATCTGGCAACCCGTCACCATCCGCGTCGAGTTCCAACACATCGTCATCGTTCAAGCCATCCCCATCAATGTCATTCTCCAACGGACTGTCATCCAGTTTCCCATCCCCATCCATATCCCGCTCCAAAATCGAGTCATCCAGACGACCATCTCCATCAATGTCCGTTTCAATCGTGCTATCATCGTCAAACCCGTCCCCATCCATGTCATCCTCCGCAAGTGAATCATCAAGCAGTCCATCATCATCAATGTCCAACTCCAGGGGACTGTCGTTGTTCAATCGGTCCCCAATGTAACTCCCCGCCTTCCGACCTGATCTCGCAACCCCTCCGTCCACATTCCGGTCCAAACCGTTCGGCAAACCATCATTATCAATGTCGGGATCGACGTCATTGCCAAGTCCATCCTCATCCAAATCAGCAACTGTTGGGGCCGCAAAGGCTTGTGGTTGAATGACAAGGGGGACAGACAACCCCAAAGTCAGGGCAAATAGACGGGAACGAATCGGTTTCATGACTCAATAGGGGATGGCTGAATTTTGGGGATGTTCTTGTTTAACAATACGATCTAACAATATCGAAAAAATACGGGGGTGTCGCCCCATTTTCAATAAACCCTACGCAGTCAATAGAGGGCTTCGTGCATTGATCAGGTCAGATTTTGGCGGCTGCGGGTTTACTGTCGACTCGGGACCTAAACACGTGCAGGTCTGAGCGCCGTCAGCGGCTCATTGAAACCTCGGGCGCTCCCCAATCAAGGGTTAGATCGTTGCTGCCAAAACGCTACAGGTCGTCGTCGTCAGTGCTATCACCAGCTTTTTGACCCCGCAGTTTCGCCTCCATGAAGGCGTCGATGTCGCCATCCATGACGTCTTGAACACTGCTGGTTTTAAAGCCTGTGCGGTGGTCTTTGACCATTTGATAGGGCTGAAAGACGTAGCTTCTGATTTGGCTACCCCAGGCGACATCGTCTTTGCCGCCGTAAGCTTTGTCGATCTCAGCGCGGCGTTTGTCCTCCTCGATTTGGTAGAGTTTGGCTTTCAGCATGCCGATGGCTTTGGCGCGGTTCTTGGGCTGAGAGCGTTCGACTTGGCAGGCGACGATGACGCCGGAGGGGATGTGGGTGATGCGGACGGCGGTCTCGACTTTGTTGACGTTTTGGCCGCCTTTGCCGCCGGAACGGTAGGTGTCCACTTTGAGATCGTCATCGCGGATCTCGATTTCGATGTCGTCTTCAGCGTCGGGTGTGACATCGACGGAGGCGAAGGAGGTGTGACGCTTTTTGGCGGCATCGAAGGGGGAGATGCGGACGAGGCGGTGAACGCCGCGCTCAGCTTGGAGGAAGCCGTAAGCGTTTTCGCCCATGATTTCGAGGGTGGCGGAGCGGATCCCGACTTCGTCCCCTTCCTGATAGTCGATGATCTGGACTTTATAGCCGTCCCGTTCGGCCCAGCGCTGATACATGCGCAGGAGCATGTTGGCCCAGTCACAGGATTCGGTGCCACCGGCCCCGGAGTGGACGGTGAGGTAAGCATTGCCGCGATCCAGGGGGCCGGAGAGCAGGAGGTCGAGTTCGTAGCGGGCGATGGCGGCCTGGATGTCGGCGTATTCTTTGGCGACTTCCTGCCAAGCGGCGGTGTCAGCCTCTTCTTTGGCCATTTCGATGAGGACCTCAAAATCATCCACGCGGGCATCGAGTCCGGTTAAGGGCTCAATGCGGCGTTTGATGCCGTTGATCTCGTCGATGACTTTACGGGCGGCGTTTTGGCTGTCCCAGAAACCGGGGGCGGAGACGCGCTCTTCGAGTTCTTCAAGCTGGCGGGTTTGAGTCGGGACGTCAAAGATACCTCCGGAGTTCGCCCAGTCGGCCCTTGAGGGCGTCGGTATCGTAGGCTTGCAGGTCGGTGAGTACGGCTTTGTTGCGATTGTCCATGGTCGGGTTTAGATACGGCAGGACGCTGAGGCTGCAACTGGGAATGCCGGGCAGCGGTGTCTGGGAGGCAAACTGAATCATGGAACAGACGGATGCGATACTGGTGGGTCGGACTCGCTATGGGGAGTCGAGTCTGATCGTGCAATGGTGCGCGCCGGAAGTGGGTTTGTTTCGGACGATGGCAAAGGGGGCGTTGAGGCCGAAATCGCCGCTGGGGCAGCGGCTGGATTTGTTTGTGACTGTGGATTTACGTTGGGTGCGGAGTCGGCGGTCAGATCTGCATACCCTGGCAGAGGCAGAGTGGAGAAACCCTCGTTTGGGACTACGTTCAAGCTATGGGCGGGTGCTGGCGGCCACGTATTTGGTGAAGCTGGTGGCATGCGTGGTGGAGCCGGAGACGCCTCTGCCAGGGTTGTATGAATTGTTGACGAAGGCACTGGACTATTTGGCGGAAAAAGAGCCGACGCTGGCGCTGGTGGAGCGGTTTGAATTGCGGTTGGCAGAGGATTTGGGCATTGCTACGGCGGAGGATGCGGGGCAGTCGGCGCATTTGATCGAGGAAGCGTTTCATCGTCGGTTGCCGGTGCAGCGGCGGCAACTGCTGGAGTGGGTGGGCGGACGGCGGGGCGAGTAACTTCAACTCCACTGAGAAGATTTGGTGTTTCCACTTGATGCGCGTGGAGTATGTTGTTGATAGTGCAGGCTCACGCCTTTCCCACCCATGTATCCTGATGCCGCGTCTTTTGCTTCCCTGAGGGATGATCCTGCCATGGCACTGCTGCGCGCAGGTCAGGTCGATGAGGCGCTGCGTGTGGCCAAGGCGCGAGTTTCTGAGGCAAGGCAAGCCGAGGAGGATGGCGATGGCTCACTGCTGGATCTTTCGAGTGCGTTGGAGCGATTGGGCACCTTAGAGCGTGAGTTAGGCAATGTGGAGGAGGCCGAGGCGGCGTTGCGTGAGGCGTTGGAACTGGCCCAGCGTGCTGAAGCTGCCTTGGGACTCCTGGCGGGGATGCGCACGAATTTGGCGACGCTGCTGGATTTCAGTCAACGGGAGGCGGATGCGGTTTCCCTTTATGAGCAGGCGATTGCCGATTATGAGGCGATGGACCCGCCGGAGGCCGAGGTAGCCGCGCAGTTGCGGAACAATCTGGCGATGATCTACAAGGGGCTGGGCAAGTTTGCACTGGCGGAGCAGCACTACCTGCGGGCATTGGAGGCCCTGGAGACCAAGGAAGGGGCTCAGTCGGAACCGGTAGCCTCAGTTTACAACAATCTGGGTGGGCTTTACTACACGGCGGGTTTCGCCGAGCAGGCGAAGGAGATGTTCACCCAAGGGCTGAAGACGCGCTTTGATCTACTGGGAGAGAATCACCCGGATGTGGCGCAATCTCACTGCAATCTGGCGACAGTTTGTCATGAACTTGGGGACAATGCGAAAGCGGTGGAGCACTTTGAGCGCGGTTTGGAAATCTTGGAGGCCAACATTGAACAAGAGGCGGCCAGTTATGAGGCGGTGGCCTTGGATTTCATCTCTCTTCTCGAACTGATGGGGGATGAGCGTAAGGTTGCAGTGGTGCGTAAGCGAATGCAACGGACGCTGGCCTGAGGTCAAACGTTGCGGCTTGAAGGATGTGTCAGGCGTGCTCTTGAGCAGAGTCGATGAATTCGTTTTGCTCAGGTGGGGCAATGGGGGTGAGGGGCAGATTTGAGGGGACCTGAATGGTGAACTGGGTCTCAACCCCGGGCTTACTCTGAAGGTCGATGCTACCGCCGTGGGCTTCGACCGCACGGCGGACGATGGAGAGCCCGAGACCGGTGCCTTTGATGGTCTGCCCGTGGTGCTTGTGCCCGCGGAAGAAGCGCTTAAAGACGAAGGGAATGTCGTGGGAGGGAATGCCGACGCCGTCGTCACTGATGGTGAGAATGCATTGGTCCTCTACCCAGCGCCCAGTGAGTCGGAGGGTGAGGTTGCGGCCAGGATTTTCTTTGATGGCGTTTTCGAGCAGATTGGTGAAGACTTGGTCCCAGTAGAAGCGGTCGCCATTGAGGGAGCCGCCGTCTGGAGGGAAGGCGAATTCAAAGTGAACGGTGCGCCCTTCGAGCATGGGGGAAAGGTGGTCGATGGCGTCCTGGATGCAGGCGCGGACATTGAAGGGTTCGATGTTGAGATTGGCGCCAGCGGCCTCGAGTCGGGAAATGGTGAGCATGTCCTCGACGATGCGGATGAGGCGGTGGCCGTGCTTGTCCATGACGGCGAGGCAGTGGCGGGCGGTGGCGGGCTCGTCGATCAGACCATCCTGCAGGGTCTCGATGTAGCCTTGGATGATGGTGAGGGGGGTGCGCAGTTCGTGGGAGGCGTTGGCGACGAAGTCTTTGCGGATCTGCTCGGTGAGCATCTGCTCGGTGATGTCGTGAACCATGAGCCAAGCACCGCGTTCGGCTTCGGCAGGGAGCGGGGCGGCCTCGATCAGAAAATGGCGGCCGACGGGGCTGCCGCTGCCGTTGCTGGGGAGGAAGCGGATTTGGCGGACGCTGCGGCGGCCTTCACTGAGGGCGAGGCGAACGGTCTCGACGACTTGGTGATCGTGAATTTCATCCAGGAGAGGGCGGAGGCGCTGGATGGTGGGCCGACCAAAGAGCTGGGCGATGGTCTTGTTGGCGAAGCGGATGTTAAGATCTCGATCGACGATGAGTACGCCCTGCCGGATCTCGCTCAGGAGAGACTCGAACAAGCGCCGTAAGTACACCTCCCGGGACAGCTCGGCGCGCTCTGCGGCGAGTTTCTCAATGAGGGCGGGAATTTCATCCAGAGGCGCCGCCTGACCGAGCGCACGCTGCGTGGCGGTGAAGCGCTGCTGCCAGAGCCGCTCCCGGTGCCAAGCCCAGACGCTGATAGCGCCGAGTAAGGAGGCCAGAGCGATGCAAGCAATCAGCATGGTCATCAACGATCCGGCGGGGTAGCGCAGAATTGGTAGCCGGTGCCCCTCACTGTGGCGATGTGACGGCCTGCGTCACCGAGTTTTTCACGCAGGCGCTTGATGTGCGTGTCCAGCGTGCGGGTGGCGACTTCGTCACTGTAGCCCCAGACTTCTCTGAGCAACTCGGAGCGGGTGTGCACGGCTTTGTCGTTCTCCATGAGGGTAGCTAAGAGCTTAAACTCGGTGGTGGTGAGGTCAACTGGAGCGTCGTCCAGAAACAGTTTCATGTTTTTCCGGTCGAGCAAAAAACGCCCGGTTTTGACTTCAGAAATGGATTGCACGCGCTGGGTGCGGCGCAAAACGGCGGAGATGCGCAGGGCCAATTCCCGAGGACTGAAGGGCTTGGTGAGGTAGTCGTCGGCTCCAAGTTCCAGGCCTGTGATCCGGTCTGCCATCTGGGCGCGGGCAGTGAGCATGATGACAGGGATGGTGCGGCAGCGGCTGTCGGCGCGGAGACGCTTGAAGACGCTCATGCCATCTTGGCCGGGTAGCATGAGGTCAAGCACGATCAAATCGGGCTGGTGCGTGCTGACATAGGGGAAGACCTCAAGGCCGTTGGTTAAACAGACACATTCGTGCCCTTCACGAACCAAGTGAAGGGCTACAAGCTCGGAGATGTCCGGCTCATCATCGACGACCAGTATTTTGCTCATGTTGAGTATGAACTGGATAACGTAGCGGGCGGGTGTGACGGCAAATGCAATTCAGTGACGATGCCGTCACATGCTTCATGTGGCAAGTTCAGCATTGGACAGGGCGGGCTTTAGCTGTGACGATATCGTCACCCGTCATTCTTTGATCGATTGGCTCCTTGCGGGAATCTCCGCAGGGTAGAAATCCCGAACATGAATCTGCTGCTGGTCACTGATACCT
Source organism: Verrucomicrobiaceae bacterium (assembly GCA_044340175.1). Lineage (GTDB taxonomy): Bacteria > Verrucomicrobiota > Verrucomicrobiia > Verrucomicrobiales > Verrucomicrobiaceae > JAGRPD01. The sequence goes on along the minus strand of JBIIUD010000767.1, from coordinate 476 downwards.
ACCCTCCGGACATCAACGGGGTGTCGCGGACGCTGCATACCTGGACGGAGGCCCTGAGAGCGCGTGGGCACCGGGTGGCGGTGGTAACAACGCTGAATGGGGTCGCAGGGCAAACAGCAGACCGCCAAGTTTGCGGTTCTTTTCCCATTCCAGGCTACCCGGGGCTGCGCATTGGTGTGGCGACGACTCGGAGGATGATGCGGGAAATTCAGGCGACGGGGGCGGAGGTGCTCTATGTGGCGACGGAAACCCCACTGGGCATGGCTGCGATCCGGGCTGCCAAAAAGCTTGGGGTGCCGGTCGTCTCAGGTTTCCATACCAATTTTCAGACCTACATGGAGAAGTATCGGCTGCCTGGTTTGGCTACGGTGGCCAAGACGCTGCTGCGTGCGCTGCACAATCAGACGGCCCGCACCTTGACGCCCTCAGAGGATACGGCGGCAGTTCTGCGTTCTTGGGGAGTGGCCAACGTGGGG
>JBIIUD010000091.1:0-7642 GCA_044340175.1 Verrucomicrobiaceae bacterium | reverse complement strand
CGGCACTGGTAACCGCATGGCCGATGTAGCCGAGGTGAACCAATTCACTGCCAAACACATCATTGATTGCCCGCACTGTCACCGTCTGAGGGATGCTCCAGTTGCTACTGTCGAAGCTCAGCATCGCAGGCTGCAAAGACAGTTGCACATTAGCCGTGTTGATGATGGTGACTGGCGCGGAGGGAGCACTGCCGAGACGCACGGTATAGGTATCGGAAAAGGTCGCCGGATCGGTGTTCTCAGCCACCACGGTGATGCCGTCGGTCTCTTCCACGATGACTGAGCCAATAGCCCCCTCGTTGTCATTGATTCCGACATTCACTGAGGGCAGCACCGGGTTGTTATAAGCAGCATCAAGACTGGCCGCGGTGTGGGACAGCGTGGTGGTGTGGGAGCCTTCTCGGAGGCTGTCGTCCACCGCCGCCACATGCACCGTTTGAGGAACGTTCCAATTCGATGCTGTGAAGGTGAGGTTGCGTGAGGTGAAGTAACTGCCAGTCCCTGTCGGCGCGGAACTGCCCACACCCACTTTCACTTGCACAGTGGCATTCCCCGTTACCTGAGGGGGATCTTCCAGATCAACACCAGGCTGAATGACCATGCCATCTAAATTCATCCAAGTGAATGACCACAGCTGATTGACGCGACTAACAAGATTTGTCTCCGAAGCGATCTGCATCTCGGGCGCAAACAGTCCAGCCTCCGCCATCGCCCCCGGCACCACATAATCTGGCAGAAACCAATTGAAAACACTGGGGGCACGCAGTGGCGACTGGCCGATGATATTGCCGTAGTCACCAAATCGGAAGCGGGAAGCGTTGCTGACATACTTGTCCACCTCCGCCTGGGTCAGCGTTTTGCTGAGTCCACCCGGCCAACCGTTGAGCGTCATGGCATCCGTGTCACTGAAGCCATGCTGCAAATCCCTCAACGCGGTGAGCGCCATCCCGGTGCGTGCACGTGAACCGCGCATGACAGAGATGAAATGAACGAGCGGCTCTTTCATGCGACCATGTGAGATGGCGCTGTCAGCTAGCTGCAGGCTGCGTGCCTCATAATCGAGCAAGATGGCTTTCAAGACCTCACCCAAGTGACCGTTTGTGTCACGATACACCTGACTTACCCTGTAAAGGTAACCAGCACTGGGGTTTGACGTGGTGAAGCGCTGAATCAGCCAGCGAGAAATGTTCACGGGCGTGTTCGGATGGCCATTGTAAGTAGCAGCGGTCGGATCACCAGCCAGCATGTTGTGAGCGGCTGTTATGTCTTCAGCCGCACGCAGGTGACTCTGAGTCGTAGATAACGCATTGAGTTGCGTGTCCGTTAGACCTGGCAGGCTGGTTTCACCCACCTTACCCGCTAAGAGCGTCTTAGCGCCAAAATCATGCCAGGGACGCGCGGTCGTACTTATCGTACTGGTCCGGCCCAGAACCTGCATCGGGTAGATCCAAGGGGCTTGATGCCACGCCTCCCCCGCACCATTGTTAAAATCCGTAAACGCCGTCGGCTGAAGCTCAATGGTGCCGGAGACACGCGCATTGGCCGCCGCGTTCATCGTGAGACCATTGAAACGCTGCACCATCGCATTCGCATGCCGCGCTCCGTGGCAAAACCCCGTCATCACCCGCGCCAGTTCGGCAATGTCGTCATTGTCATACGTGGGGATGGGCAAGCCGCTGGCATCAAGCACCAAGCTGCCATCGGGGTGGCGCAGGATCAGGCCGATCGAGAAAAGCTGCATGATTTCGCGGGCATAGTTTTCATCCGGAAAAATGCTCACCCCGCCCGCATCGTACTGAGCTCGGTTTCTCAAATGACTCAAATAAATGCCCATCATTGGGCTGTAAGTGACATTCTCCAAGATCGTGCGGTATTTGCCAAAGGCATGATTGGCCAGCATGTCCCAGTAGTGGGCGGCGGCGTAATGGCGACTTTGCACGGTGGCATCCATCTCTGAGATCACAACGATCTCACTGAGGGCCTGTGCCATCCGCTGACGCACCTGGGCCTTGGCCTGCATCGCCAGTGTCCACTGCTCACGGCGGCGATTGTTGTGAAACGGATGATTGTTGTTGAAGGTGCTATTGGCCGTGGTGTTGATGCTGGTGACGTTGCCAAAGCTATCCCGGTTCACACCGTAGGACTCTCCCGAGAAATTCGGATCATTGCCCGCCCAAATCGGTTTGTTATTGCGCAACACAAATTCCTCGTTGTCAGCAGCAACGACGAGTTGCATCAGACTGGGATTCGGCAGCGCCATTTGAGCATCCAGCCAGGCTTCATAACCCTCAAGGTAACTGCCGCCTCGACTCAAGGCGGCATTCACCGCCGCCAGCACCTCATTGTAAAGCTCCTCGGTTCCGCCATAGGTGCATTGGTCCAGAAATCGCCAGATATCCCGCTCCAGTGCGCCACCTGCAGGGGCACTCCAGGCGGCATCTCCTAGCGGCGGCGAATCATGAGTTCCTGGATTGAAACTGAAATTCGTCGATCCGCTGGCTTTGTTGAAGTACCCCCGAATCTCTCCTGTTGGGTTTTCTGCGGTGGTGATCTGGACATACAACTGACCTTGATGCAACGCGGTCAACATCGCCTGATCCGTAACCTTGACGCTCGCCGCCCGAATGCTCCAATTCCTACCCGACACCTGACCAAGCCCGACATTGATGAGGTCATCATTCTCGACCCGCAGATAAGCGGTGTTCTGGGCAGAGGTCAGATTGCTAAAGGTCAGGTTGATCGTGGCACCATCATTGTCTCCCTTGACCAACGCCGTAGCCAAACCCGTGGCCGTCGATGTCACACCCGCTTCCCGCCCCAGATAGGCGACAAAAAGCGTGCGATTGGCCTCAACGGTTGGATTCGCATCACAGAGGCACACTTTAGCGGCGGGAGCACCTGCCCAGTCGCCAATCTTTACGTTCAGGAATTCGGGCACTTCATCAAGGTTGTCTGCCACCGGGTGAATGGGCATCAAAAAAGGACTGCTAGGCGTGCCTTGACCCGCTGGCACAGTCACCTGAGTGATCGCCGCGTAGTCCGCTGGGGACGCGTTGGCTTTGGTATCCTCAGGAGCCCCGCCTTGGGTTTCAACGGGCAGCGTTAATGGCATGGTGCCCACGGTGCGCACCAACCGCACTCTAGCTGGGGAACCCACCGGAGACGGCAGCGCTTTGTTCACTTTCTCATAGCCATTCTCCGTTTCCACACTGGCCACCAGCGACATCACACTGGCCAGTGTCTCACCATCTGAGGCGACGCCACCTGAGGCGTTGGTGGGACTGTGGGCTAGCTCTGGATTTGTTCCCACCACCCCTTCTGCCCAATCACTGAGGCCATCGTTGTCCGTATCAACATCGTCCGTGCGCACCCGATAAAATTTGCGATTCAGTCCTGTGCCGAGGGGGGTCGCGAAGCTGATCATGGCACCTGTCCCGATCTTAGCGGCACCTTCGTTGACCCAGGTGCCTCCAGTGGGCACCGGACTGCTCAAGAGTTGGTAGCGCTTTCCTAATTGAGAAGGCACCTCAACCGTCACAACCGAGGCCGAAGCCGACACGTCACCCACGCGCACACACTCAGCAGGATCACGGGGGTTTGTGCCCGCGATGGATTCGGCCAAATTGCTGCACCCATCCAAATCGTCGTCGTCATTGGGAAGCAGCGTCCAAGCGTCAAAGTGCCGCTGCCAAACATCGCACAAACCATCTCCATTGTGGTCGGTTCCAGCCGTCGCTGGCACAGCCATTGCAAACAGGCCAATGTAAAGCCAAGTCAGAAACACGCGCATATGCAGGGAAAGGGTTGGTTCGCCTTGGTTCCAGCTGACGATTGATGGCGGGTCAGAAAAAACTCGGCTTTAGTGAAAGGCTAACGGATTTCGACCTCCGAAGTCAATACAAAATGCACCGTCAAAATATCACACCGCCGCTCCCGACAACGGCAGACTAAACCGCCTCTGCAGAGCGCTCCAAAGTCATCACGCACTCCAAATGCTTGGTTTGGGGAAACAAATCGAAGGGACGCACCCGCCGCAACGCGTAGCCCCCAGCATTCAACTGTTTCAAATCCCGCATTTGCGTCGCAGGGTTGCAGGAAACATACACCAAGGTTTGCGGTTTGAAGGCCAAAAGCTGCGCCAAAAACGCCTCGCTACAGCCTGCTCGGGGTGGATCAATGATGATCGCCGTGCTGTCAGCGGGACTCGTCACCTGCTCAAAAATCCGTTCCGCATCCGCTGCCACAAAAGCGCAATTCTCTAAGCCATTGAGCTTGGCATTGTGCCCCGCCTTCACTACCGCGCTGGCAGATACCTCCACACCCAACACCGCTTCGAACCGCCGCGCAGCGCAAATGCCGAACAGGCCACTGCCACAATACGCATCCACCAAAAAGCGCGCCCCACCCGCCACGGCCTCCTCCACCACATGCTCCACAAACGCGGGCAGGATGAACGGGTTGTTTTGAAAAAAATCTCCGGCTTGGAATTCAAACCGCACTCCCGCCACCGTTTCAACCGCCAGCTCGTCCGCACGTCGCAGCACCCTGCCCTCGGAAGCCCGCATCAGGAGCGTCGCCCCATTTTTAAAGCTCGCCCCACGATCTCGAGCTTCCTGCCGCACCGTTTGCAGTTCAGCATTGATCTCATCCATGGCGATCCAGCATTTCTCCACATCCACCAGTGCATGACGGCTACCAGCCCGCAGGAAACCGATTTCCCCGATCTCTCCCCCCTTGGGTTTGTGAAAATGCGGCGTGATTTTGGAGCGATACCCCCACTGCACGGTCGAGGGAACCACTGGATCCACCGGAAAAGAAACTCCGGCCATGCGCTCCAGCAGCTCCGCCACCTGCTGCCGTTTCCACACCAACTGCTCCTCATATTGCAGGTTCTGATACTGGCAGCCGCCGCAGCGACCAAACAAATGGCACAGCGGCTCTCGACGCTGCGGGGAGGCCTTGATCACCTCCACCAGATCAGCATCCGAGTAGTTTTTATGATTCCGAAAGACCCGGCAGCGCACCCGCTCCCCAGGCAGCGCAAATGGCACAAAAATGACCCAGCCTTCCACCCGCGCCACTCCCGCTCCCAAATTGGTGAGCGACTCGATCTCCACCTCCAATTCCTGGTGGTAGGCGAAAGGATGCGGATTGAATTGACGGGGTGGACGACGATCAGACACAGAAATCCCATCGCCCCACGCGGCCACGGGTCAAGCGAGAAACGCCCCCGCCGTGAATCCTTGCCATGGTGAAGCTGCCTCTGCAGGCGCTTGACCCTCACGCCTTTCCGTCAACGCTCCCTGTTGGTTTTCAGGGTTCCGGCCCGTGGCTTTCCTTTTGACCACTCCGGCTCCTAGGCTACTAATGCGGTCCTATGTCCCTCGAATCCGCCCTTCAAGACGCTGTCACCGCCGGAACGCTTCTCCCCGCCGCCCACGAAAACATCCACGCCTTGTTGGCTGCGAGCACCAATCCGCTTTACCGCACCTGCATTGAGGAACTCACCCAAGGCGGGCACTTCGAAGAGTTGAACGACCGCTTCTTTCAGAAGCTGAAGTTTGGCACCGGCGGCCTCCGCGGACGCACCATTGGCCGTGTGGTCACCCAATCCGAACGCGGAGCTGCCCCTGCAGATCAACGCCCAGATCACCCCTGCGTTGGCACCAACGCCATGAACTACTTCAACGTCGGCCGTGCCACCCGGGGGCTGGTCTCCTACATCCTCGATTGGCGAGCCAAAGCGGGCCTTGAAGGCCGCGCCGCCATCGTCTTCGCCCACGACACCCGTCACTACTCCCACGAGTTTGCTCAGTTCTGCGCCAAAATCGCCACCGATCTGGGTGTCGATGTCTATCTCTTCGATGGCTGTCGTCCCACCCCAGAGATGTCCTTCGCCGTCCGTCGCCTGCGTGCGGATGCTGGCGTCATGATCACCGCTTCCCACAACCCTGCTCATGACAACGGCTACAAGGTGAACTTCAATGACGGCGCCGGCATCGTCGAACCCCACGCTTCAGGCATCATCGCCCAAGTCAACGCCATCGCAGGCGAAGCGTATGAGCCGCTGCCAGAGGCCGCTCGGGGTAAGGTCATCACCCTTGCCGATGAAATGGACCAAGCCTTTCTGTCCCAGGTCGAGACCATCATGCTGCGCCCAGAACTCCTGCAAGGTGAGGCCGCCAAAAAACTCAAAATCGTTTTCACCGCCCTTCACGGCACCGGTGGCGTCTTTGTCCCGACCATCCTCAAAAGACTCGGCTTCAACTTCCTCACCGTCCCCGAACAAGACGTTCAGGACGGACGCTTTCCCACGGTCAAATCCCCCAACCCAGAAAATGCCCCCGCCCTCAAAATGGCGGTCGATCTCGCCAACCAACAAGGTGCCGACATCGTCATCGGCACCGATCCCGACTGCGACCGCATGGGCGTCGGCGTTCGCAACGCCGCCGGTGACATGGTGCTCCTGACCGGTAACCAGACCGGTGTCCTCATCGCTTGGTATCGCATCCGGACAATGTTCGACTTGGGAATCCTCACTCCGGCGAACCGCCAAAACGCCGTTCTGCTCAAAACCTTCGTCACCAGCCCCATGCAGGACGCCATCGCGGTGAAATACGGCATCAAAGTCGTCAATACCCTAACCGGCTTCAAATGGATCAGCTCCAAACTCGCGGGTTATGAAGCCGCGCTCCCCGAAGACATCCGCGCCCGTTACCGCGACCTCTCACCCGCCGAATCCCGTGCCGCGCGTTTGCAACACAGCACCTTCATGGTCCTGGGCGACGAAGAAAGCTACGGCTACATGGGCGATGATTTCTCACGTGACAAAGATGGCAATGGCGCCGTGGTCATGTTTGCCGAGTTGGCCGCTTACGCCGCGAGCCGTGGCCTCACCGTTCCTGGACTTTTGGACGAGATTTATGCCGAAGTCGGCTACTTCCTCGAAGTGAACCAGAGCAAAGTCTTTGAAGGTGCCCAAGGAGCCGCCCAAATCGCGGCCTTGGCCAACAGCTACGCTGCCCAACCCCCGACGGCAGTCGATGGCAGCGCGGTCACCAGCGTCCGCAACTTTGCTACTGACATCATTCACGACGAAGAAGGCATCCAAGTGCCCAAAGAAAAAATGCTCTTCATCGACCTTGCGGATGGGCGCAGTTTTGCCGTGCGCGCCTCAGGCACCGAGCCCAAAATCAAGTACTACCTCTTTGGCCGCCAAGTGCCTGCGGACGGTCAGCCACTTTCCACGGACGGGTTGGCCGCCGCTAAAGACCAGGTCATCCAGTCCTTGGACTCGCTTTGGGCCTGGATTGAAAGCGACATCGACGCGCGACTCTCCTGATGGGGTCGCGCCCTACTTCCCTCAGACCGCGCGCTTGCGCGGCTGGGTGATGAAGGCGCCTTCAAGATAAATCGGTTCCAAAGCCAGATCAGAAAGCGCCCCCAGAGGCAAGAAGTTGGCCTTCAGCGCCAGCCGCCTTGCCAACGGTCTCTTGGCTTCAATACCGGCCACAATTGCGCTTTCACCGCACGAAATCCACCGCTCTAGACCCGCCGCAGCCATCTCACTCTCCAGCGCCTCGGGCTGCACGAGGGCGATGTCTGACTGCAACTCCCCTCCCCGAACTTGGGCCACAAAAAA
>JBIIUD010000090.1:0-7656 GCA_044340175.1 Verrucomicrobiaceae bacterium | reverse complement strand
CGGACTGCCAAAGCAAGCGCCCGGCGTACTTTGAAACAGTTCCACTTTCTCGCCCGGATCCCAGGGCTGACCATCCCGCTTGGACAGCAGCGGTTTGTGATCCCACATATCGACATGACTGGCCGCCCCTGCCATGAACAGTTGAATCACCCGCTTAGCGCGTGGCGGATGATGCAGCCCTCCACGGAGGACTCCAGGCGCAGCAATGGCCTGATCCCGCAGTAGCAGATCGGTGAGGGCGAGCCCAGAAAAAGAGGTGAGTAAGGAGCGGCGGTTCATGAGATTTGGCGATAGGGTGCGTGACTTTCCGAGTGACATGGCTGCGGGCTATCACTCTGAGGTTGGGGGCGACAACGAGATTCAATCGACATAAACAAAAGCATTCAGATTAAATAGCACCCGTGCCAGAGATGCCGGGCCGTGCGCGTTGAGATACTGGGTCAGGACGGTCTCCTCTTGCGCGCTCGGCAGTCGTGCCAGCACTTGCTGATACGCCACCTTCACTGGATCAGGCTCGTCTCTAAACCGCTCCGCGACTTTCTCCGACATCGCCTCCACCAGCCGATTGTTCCATTGCGTCAGCGCCTGCAAAGCGGTGGTGGACTCATCCCGCTGCGGTACGCTTTGAGAGGGATCAGCACAATCCAAACTCGTCAAAAACGGTTGCGGTTGGCTGCGCACAATAAATCGATACACACTCCGCCGATGACCCTTTGGATCCAGCGGATCATGCAGATGATACTGGTAATGCGGCGAGTGCTGCGGCTTCTCAATGACAAAATCCTGAAAGCTCGGTCCTCCCTGATCGTCGAGTTTTAACACCGCAGCTGCCGCTAGCACACTGTCTCGATACTCCTCCGCCGTCAGCCGCCGCCGTTGCGCACGCCAGAGGAATTCGTTACCCGCATCAATCCGCGCATTCGCTTCATCATGCGCTGACCCACGTCGATAGGCCGCGCTGCTGACGATCAGACGCACAATGTTTTTCAACGAGTGCTTCGGATCATCCCGCAAGGTAGCGGCGAGAAAATCCAGCAGTTCGGGATGCGTCGGCGTCATGCCCATCCGGCCAAAATCATTGGGCGTGCCGACCAGTGGCTGTCCCATCGTCCACTGCCACAACCGATTCACAATGCTTCGCCAAAACAGCGGATTGTCACGCGAGGTAATGGCCTTCGCCAAAGCCGCCCGCGCGTCCGACTCAGCTGCACCTGCCGGCAACTCAAACTCCTCTACGGCCCCAGGCCACATCGGCACCAACCCAGGCCGCATCAACTCACCGGGTGCCCTAATATCACCTCGATTGAGCAAATGAATCGCCCGTGGCTTGCCTGTGGTGGCGATGAATCGGCCCTGGCTGGTAAAATCCGTGGCAGCAGCAAAAACCACTTCTCCCTTTGGAAAGGCATCGAGCTTGGGGTTCAGAGCGGCCACCTCCGCCTCAATCGCCTTCAATCGCGCCTCCCGTTCCGGATTGGCCAACTCCTTTTCTATGGCCGTTTTCTGCGCCTCCAATCCGCGCAATTCCACCAGCGCCGCCGGATCATCCACCTCACGATGATAAATGCCATCGGTCAAATTGGCTCGCCCCCAGCGTGGCCCTGACTCGATGCTATCTTGCGCCGTCACTGCAGCACCAACCGCGCTATTATCATGGTTCTCACCGCCAATGGCCTGCACCTCACCCAGCGCAAAAATGTAGTCGTCCTTGCGTGGGGCGAGCTTGGTTGCCGTCACCCGCACATAACGCACGGCTTCCCGGCCCACATCGATCACGATCTCCCCGTTGCGCGGATTTTCCTGATCTACCTGACTCGCATCAAGCACAAGCCGCACCGCCGTTTTGAATTCGGCATCATTTGCCACCTCCACCCGATAACGCAACGGAAAGCCAAACCCAGCCCCGATACCATTGAAGTCGTCGTAAGCTGGAATGAGACGCAACTGCTCAATACCGAGTGGCTTGCCAAAATCCACCTGCACCCACTTCACCGCGTCCTGCTTTGCACTGATCGTGCTATGCCAACCGTACTGCGGTCGCAACGGCGAGCCGTGCTTTTGCCTCAGCTCACTGAGCCGCCGCTCAATGCCCGAGGTCCGTGCTCCAAGCTCACGTTTCGCCTCCGTGGTCAGCTTGTTTTGCTCGGCTTTGAGCGCGTTGATCTTTGCCAGCAATCGATTGCGTTCCCGCTCCTTGTCCGGCGGCAGCCCCGTGTAAACCCGATCCGCCCGATCCACCGCAGCGAAAACCGCATGCAGACGATAATAATCCTCCATCTTCACCGGGTCGAACTTGTGATGATGACACTGTGCGCACTGCACCGTGGTGCTAGTGAAGACATTGAACACGGCAGACACCATCTCATCGCGGTCCAGATGTTTGGCGATGCGGCCATCTTCCTTGCCCTCCCCCACTTCGCTATGACCAATCAAATCCCACGGCCCTGCAGCGATGAAACCCAACCCCAAAATACCCTCTGGTTCCCCAGGGAACAACGCATCGCCCGCGATCTGTTCCTGCACAAACCGATCAAACGGCTTGTCCTCATTGAGGCTACGGATCACGTAGTCACGATAGGGCCAAGCATTGTTGCGCGGCTTGTCTTTGTCATAGCCATGCGTCTCCGCATAGCGCACCAAATCCAGCCAATGCTGGGCAAACTTCTCACCAAAAGCAGGTGACGCTAGCAACTGTTCTACATCCCTTTCGACCTTGTGCGCGGTTGGCGGCAGACCGGTCAGATCATAGCTCAATCGCCGCCGCAATGTTTCCGCATCCGCCGCCCCAGTGGGTTTCAATCCCTTCTCCACCAACTTCGCATCAATGAAATCATCGACCGTCTTTCGGTTCTCAGATCTCGGATTGCGGATTTCCTTCAGGCTCCACCAATCCAAATTGCGCGGTGGATTGTCCTTCAGCACTCGACCACTCGGCCACTGAGCCCCCGCCGCAATCCACAACCGCATCGTCTCCACCTGCGCAGCGGAAAGCGACTCCGCCTTTTTTGGCATCTCTGGCTCGGGACCGCTCACCTGCTCAATCAGCAAGCTCGCGCTAGGATCACCCACTCGAATGTGTTTTAACAAATGCTCACGCGTGTCCAATCGCACCTTGCCCTTGTTGCTACCCTCATCATGACAGGAAAGGCACCGCGCCTCCAAGATCGGCGCGACCTCCCGTTCAAAGTCGGGGGTCGCCAAGAGCGGAGGGGCAAAAAGGATGGCGATGTAAAACGAGCGCATGGCAAATAATACTACGCCGTCACGTCGGCCATCTCACGCCACGGCATCACGTCACAGCAGACCTTCCTTCATCGCCTTGGCCACGGCACCTTGTAGGGTGTTGACATGGAGCTTCCGATAAATGCGGCGGAGATAATTATCGACCGTATGGATGCTCAGCTCAAGTTTGACAGCAATCTCCTTTTTGGTCAGGCCTTCCGCCATGATTTGGAGAACCTCGCGCTCACGCTCTGAAAGGTGTGTTTCAGGAAGCGGCTTGGATTTCCCGCTGAGGCGATCCAAGACCTTACGCGCAACCTGAGGATGCATGGGTGAACCGCCTTCCATCACCTCCTCGACCGCCCTCAAAATGGCAGCCGTGGGCTCAGACTTTAGCAGATACCCCGAGGCACCCGCGCAAATGGCGGAGTAAATCTTATCGGCGTCATCAAACACCGTGAAGACCAGGATTTCAGTTTGTGGCCAGCGACCTTTGAATTCCCTCATCCCCACAAGACCATTCATACCAGGGAGACCCAGATCCAGCAGGATGACATTCGGCGCGGGTGCCATGGACGCCGCAAGTGCGTCCTCACAGGCGGCAAAAGCCTGAATGTTCCAATCCGGCCGAGCACATCTTAGCGTCTGGAGCAGTGTATCACGTAGAGGTCGATGATCTTCGACAAGCCATAACTGGAGTGGATTCGACATACAATTCAAGTGCCTTGCGGAAGTGGACAGTGCAACCGTATCCAGGTGCCCCGCCCATGGTGACTTTCAATCATCAGCTTTGCCTTCAATTGCGTGGCTCTGTGACGCAAGTTGCGCAACCCAGCACCGCTTTGAAAGTCCTGTGCCAACTCTTCAAAACCTTGCCCATTGTCACGCAACTCCCAAATGAATTCCGTGGTCGTCCAATCAAACAAAAGTTTTGCTTCACTCGCGCGACTATGCCGGGCGGCATTGGTCACGGCCTCGCGAGTGAACAGCAAAACCTCGCGGGTCCAATCCAAAGGAAGTTGCTTGGCCGGTGGATTACCCTTGGATTCAATCACGACCTCGGGAATAGCGGCTGTTAACAGTTGGTTGCACGTGCTTCGCAATCGACTGGAAAAATCCCGAGCATCCCCGTTGCCAGGTTCGAGCAACCAAACAAGATCCCGCATGGCGACCTGCAACTCCCGCGCTCCACTTGCGATCGCAGGTAACTTCGCGTGATCGCCACTCTCTGCCAACAACGCCAAATGACTCAGGTGGGAGCCGATCTCATCATGAAGATCACGGGCGATGCTTTCCCTCATTTTTTGTCGAACCTGACGTTGCCTCCGGTGCAGCCAATAAAAGATGGCCGCAGCCAACACCATCAACCCCATCACCAGTCCCAAAACCGAGCGCAACAGATCTTTGTGCGCCCGAGCTTCCATTTGCCCCAGTTTCATTCGAGAAACGGCCAAGGCATGATCCAACTCCAAACGACGACTCGCACCCGCTAGCCAATCCTGCCATGAAAGCAACTCACGCTGACTGGCAAAACCATCCACCAAAGCCATCGGCTGCCAAGATGCAGCCATTTCCACAACATCGCTATAGGCCACCGGCTTACCCAGAGCGACGTTTCTGCCGCCACTGAAGACCTGCAGTTCGGCGAGCGCAAAGATATAGTCGCTTGAGCGCTGCCAAAGTTGATCGGCCTGGACTCGCACCCTTGTGGCCGTTCGTCCGGTCGCGCTGAGGCATACAGCCGCGTCACCTGGATTGGGAAACCCCTCCGGACTGGTCTTGAATAAAAGGCGCTCTGAGTCGAAGGCACCGCCTTCCTCAGGATCAAGCAGAACCCGAAAGGATGGCGGAAAACCAAAGCCAGTGACATCAGCGAAATCAGCCGGACGTGCAGGCACTAGGCGAACTTCATCCAGCGCGAACGCCTGTCCCAAATCCACCTCCACCCACTTTGGCACAGCGTCCACATGGGATTCGATTCGACTGTGAAAACCATTCGACGAAGCGCGGACGGTGCCATGCAGATTGCCGCACCATAAGAACCCATCCGTTAGGTTCGACGCCATCCAACGCGGCGCATTGTCAATTCCAGGACTTGCTGTCACGACCGCGCCCAGAGCGCGGTTCATTCCATCTTCAATGACGACGATTTCACCTAGCGTGAAAAAGCCGGAGCGCCCACGGACATGACCACTTTGCAACTCAACACGAAGGAACTGCCCTGCCAGTCCCTGCGTTTTGAGTCGCAGCCAAGGAAGATCACCGCCACTGCCTGGGGTCTCTTCTTTCCATTGAGCCATCGTTCGAAAATCCGCAGGATCAGCGGTATCGGATATCAACACTCGAACCCCGCTTGGAAAGCCACCAACGGGGTCATCCGGAGCCGGGTCTGCGACCCGCGCGGAAAACAGCACCACCTCCTCCGGCGTCACCCGTCTACCAAGATCCAGCATGATCCAAGCAGGCTCTGCTGCGCGACCGTGAAAGCCCATGCGCTGATGGGACTGCGCCACCGTGCGCGCCTCCGGCAGTGTGCGCCGCTCAGTCTCTTGCTCTATGATCTGCCGCTGCAATCGCCGTACCTCGCGAGCCGACGCAACTGGATGCCACGACTCACCTTGAGTCGGTTCAACGCAGGCCGAAAGACATAGGACAGCCCCAGCTAGGCGAATTGGAACTGAAAGTGACGCATCCATCGGGGAGGATCCAATGTGCCAAGAAAGTGCCCTCGGTGCCAGCACGGAATGTGTGACGCCATACCGTCACCACCTCCAGGCAGCGCTAGTTTTCTCACCACCCTTTACCTATAATGAAAATCACACCCTCATTGGCAACCCCGCTCAAACCACCCGCATCCCCGATTGGCAATTCTTTCTGCCATAAATCAGACACCGCGGTCAGCAGCAGTTGAAGGCGGCGATTGACCGCGCCCTGCCACCCCCGTAACATCCGACCATGAGCTCCTCTCAGGATACTACCCAAACGATGGCCGTGTTTTGTGACTTCGAAAACTTGGCCATCGGAGTGCGCGAGGCGAAGGATGCGAAGTTCGACATCACGAAGGTCATCGAGCGGCTGCTCCTCAAGGGCAGCATCGTGGTGAAGAAGGCGTACTCCGACTGGGATCGCTACAAAGAGTACAAGCGTGTCATTCATGAAGCGGCATTTGATATGATCGAGATCCCGCACGTACGACAGTCAGGGAAGAACTCAGCAGACATCCGCATGGTGGTCGATGCGCTGGACCTCTGCTACACGCGTCCTCACATCGGCTGTTTTGTCATCATCAGTGGCGACTCAGACTTTTCCCCGCTGGTCAGCAAGCTGCGGGAGAACAACAAAAAGGTGATCGGCGTCGGCGTGAAGCGTTCCACCTCCGATATCTTCATCAATAACTGCGACGAATTCATCTTCTACGATGATCTCGTTCGCGAAAAAGCCAACGCCGCGAAAAAAGCACCGCGCCCACCTTCCCCTTCAGGAACTGGCCGGACCAAAGCAGAAGTGGCTCCGGATGAGGAGAAAAAGCCCGCAGGAAACCCAGAGGAAGCCATAGAAATGGTCGTCGATACGCTTGACGCTCTGGCGGCTGAACGCGGCGATACCGAGACGATTTGGGGCAGCATGATCAAAGACGCCATCAAACGCCGACAACCCCAGTTCAGCGAGCGGTTTCATGGCTTCAGGACCTTCGGAGCGCTGCTTGAGGCCGCTAAAAAGCGCGGCCTTATCGCCATCCGGCGGGATGAAAAATCCGGTAACTATCAAGTGACTCCCGTGGAAAGCGCCCTTTCGTAAGCGGAACCTTTCAACGCTGAAGTCCGTCAGAACCGGGTTCAGGCTCGGGTCTCCAGGTGCCGGACCCAACCAGTCGCTCAAAGATCGGAGAAGCCATCAAGGTGGTGACGACGGCCATGATGACAAGTGTGGCAAACAGACCTTCGGAAATGATTCCCCGCTGGAGGCCGATATTGATGATGATCAGTTCCATGAGCCCGCGGGCATTCATGAGGATGCCTATCCCCATGGCCTCACGATTCGAGATGCCCGTGGCCCGAGCTGCCAGCGTGCAGGCCAGCCATTTGCCCATCACCGCAGCCACCAGAACGGCCAAACACATCGCCCACAAGAACCAGGTGTTGAGCAAGCCAATCTTGGTATTGAGCCCCGAGTAGGTAAAGAAAAGCGGCAACAGCAGCGCCACTGCAAGCGGCTGGATGCGAGCGACCAGATCCCGAGCGACGACGCCACGCGGCATCGCCGCCCCCATGACAAACGCACCGAACACAGCATGCAGACCGATCATGTCCGTGAACCAAGCACCCAGGGCCATCAGCGCCAAACCCATGACCAGACCCGCGTCAGTGAGTTGTTCATCTTTGATCAACAGACCCGCAAACCGGGAGATCAACGGGCGCACCAGAAGCAAAGTGA
>JBIIUD010000089.1:0-7659 GCA_044340175.1 Verrucomicrobiaceae bacterium | reverse complement strand
CCCCGCCCTCCACCACCCCTCCCCCGACATCGACTTCATCTTCTTCCCGTATGAGCAGCTCGGCTGCATCCTCTACGACGATCCCATCGCCGGCCTGAAGGCGGAGGAACTCTGCGAGGGAGCTGACGAGGTCGTCCGCCACTGGATGCGCAAACTCCGCACCCGCCGCATCGCCCTGCTCAGCGCCCCGACCGCCCGCGAGGGCTGGACCACGTTCGACCATCAAGGCACCGCCGAGAACGGCTGGCAGATCTACACCGGCAATCTCGACGGTCGCCCCCAAACCATGAAACTCTGCCCCAACTTCGCCCTCTACTACCCCGAAACCCCCAAGCAACTCCACTTCACCGCCCAAAAAGCCAAAGACATCCCACCCCACCCGAACCCGAATCCGAACCCGCCCCATGAAACCTGACATCGCCATCGCCGACCTCCTCTTCGGAGTCGCACAAGTCCCCGTCGAAGCCGTGATCGGCACCAATGGCCACACGCGTCGCCTCACCATCGCTGGCAAAAAAGCCCTGATCAACCAGCACACCGGCCAGGTTCTGGGCGTGGTGAGCCGTGACTACCGCGTCGTCACCAACCAGGAGGCCGTGGATCTGGCCCGTGAAGCGTGCAGGATCGCGTTCCCGGGCATTTCACCGCTGGAATGGGAAGCCAAACGCGCCTCATCACCCCGCACCCTGAGCTTTGCCCACATCGACCTCATGCATAGCACCCACGTGCTGAACTACTACGACACCGCTGTCGGCAAAGACGATCCCTTCACCCCCTTCCTACGCGTCACCAACAGCTTCAACGGCGCCCGCGCCCTCCGGTTCGACATCGGCTTCATGCGCAAGCACTGCTCCAATGGCGTCATCTTCGAGGAAGAAGTCGCCACCATCAGAGCGTCCCACAGCAAGGAAGCCCTGGATCACTTGAAAATCGAGATCCAATCCCGCAGCCTGCCCAAGATGTGGGAGGAATTCTCCCAGTTCCTCACCCGGATCCGCCGCATCAAAATGGACACCGCCCAGTCCAGCCTCGCCGTGAACACCGTCCTCCGTCTCCCCGACCCCAAACCGGACGACAAACCTAGCCGTCAAGAAAGCCTCACCGCCCTCGCCACCGACTTCAGCTCCCGCCTCGCCGGCTACCGCCAGGAACTCGGCCCCAACGCCTACGCCGTCTTCAACACCCTCACCGACATCGCCGCCCGCCCACCCGAAAGCCCTCATTTCCAGAAGAATCGCGACACTCTCGAGAAGCGCTCAGGCCGATGGCTGAAGGACCTGGCAAGCCAGAGTCAGACCAGCGGGTTCGATCTGAACGCGTGGATTTCAGGTTGGGAGGCGGGGACCAAAGATCGTCAGATTCCAGGAAGGAATTGAGCAGCCCGCCTTGCACTCGGAGTCATCCCCCACTTATATGGGCAGCTAACCAGCATGACACCCAAATCAACCGGTAGATTTCGCCCCTGCCACTATCGGCCCCTAGCAAGACGCCCGATTCCAACCCGATCTCCAAAGGAAAATGAATCGCGAAACTTTCGATTGGACGCAGACATACTTCAACAATCGAATCGGTAGATTGCCCAACATCAAACAAACATGAGCAACGAACTTCAAATCCTTGCAAACGCAATAGCGGCCGGCTCAGATACAACAAGCGAAGCCATCGGCGAGGCCATTAAAGGCCTCTTCGGTTCGCGCTTCCACAAACGCTCTGCGTCGCATCTCGACCAACAGCGACCGCCATTCATTCGGAATGCGTATGGTAAGAGTGGCGCTGAGTCCGAGCACGTCGCTTATGCAGGTTTCATAAATCCGGACAACCCACCAAGCGGACCCTATGGAGGAACGAGTTTGGTCTGGTTTCCACGCCCAGAGGGATGTTTGATCGACTTCGGGATAGGAACCCGGGGCCTTAGTCCGGACGAAGGAATTCTGACTCGCCCCGGGCATCGCCGACGAATCGAAAGTCTTCGGAAGCATTTGATTAGCCTCGGTGTAACCGCGTGGGCGCGTCAGGACCCAGCGACAATGGGCATGCCAGTTCCCAAGGTGGTAACTGACCAATTGCCCGCTTGGAAACCGATTTTCGATCGATACAGCAACGAGCTCTACTGCCTGGCTGAAGTGCCAAATGACAATCCCGAACTCGCTAAGCGCGTAGTGCAAGCCTTCGTTGATCTTTACGCATACGAGCGTGGTTGGGAGGTTCTAAAGGCGGCTGAAGATGAGTATCAATCGTTCATCGCAAGCCTTCACGGTGCATGGCTGGCAACTCCGTCAAAGGATGAGATTACTCGTCTGCTAAAATCCCGTCGTTTTGTTATTCTTGAAGGTCCACCTGGAACGGGTAAGTCGCGAATTGCAAAACAGATTCTCAACGAGGCCTTCGCTGATAACGGTGTCATTACACAGTTTCACCCCTCGACGACATATGAAGATTTTGTCGCGGGCTTGTCTCCCGATGTTGCCAACGAAACATTGCGATTCCAAGCGCGTGCTGGACACTTAATGGACGCTGCGAACAAAGCTGGAGCAAACGACGCTCTACTTGTAATCGACGAGATCAACCGCGCTGACCTCGGGCGTGTTCTTGGTGAGGCCATTTATCTCTTTGAAGCAGGACCAAATGAGGAAGCCCGGGTAGTGAGGTTGCCCCATGCAATCAATGGCGCACACGAATTCGGCCTACCTGCCAATCTGTTTGTCCTCGCCACTATGAACACTGCTGATCGAAGTGTCGCACGCATGGATCTGGCCATTCGCCGGAGGTTTGCGTTCATCACGATGATGCCTGACCGGGAAGTCGTGAAGTCCACTAGCACGGAAGTAGGTCTGAAACTGTTTGATGCATTGTGTGATGTATTTCTTGAGTTTGCCCCTGACGATGCACTTGCCCTTATGCCGGGACATTCCTATTTTATCGCAAGTGACGATACAGTGCTGCGAGACCGTTTGCGTTACGAACTGCTGCCGCTCGTGGACGAATATCTTCGTGAGGGTTATCTGGGCCCGGCTTCTGGAGCGCTTCATGCCGTTCGCAACCTCATCGCTGACTCAACCTCTGTTTCCTAGTCATGGCGAGAAAATCGACTGTGCCCCGTAGTTCCAAGGTGGCTAAAGCAAGGCCGCCAGGGGTTCATGTCGCTAGGACGCCAAATCCACAGCCTTTGCTGCATGCGGTCGATAACGGCCCCACAGTGTGCGTCGACCCATCTCCTTATATTTCTGGAGGACGTGATCCTGGATGGGGTCCGCATTTGGATGGTTTCTTGTCACGCAACCGCGAGGCTCTGGCCGCAATCGGTACCGAGCCTCTTGTTGTTGCTGGTCGCAACGGAATAAGGCTTGAGCTAAAGCCTGGACATTCGGCTGGGGCTGTTCCCCTCCGCTCACCTGTTTCGGGACAGGTCACGGGAGGACTGGTTGTGTCTCCTCGATTCGGTTGGCCCGGAGTGGGCCGGGTCTTGGCAGCAACGGGGTGGGGAAGTGGGCCTCAATTTCTCACACAGCCACTCGTCCCAGGAAGCGGAAGGGAAGTACCGCCTTGGGTGCTCGCTGGTCCCGTCCTCCAGCGTCTCACAGATTTATTGTCACACCTAAAACCTGGATACCAAGAGCGCATCGAAGTCCGCACTCATCCGCGTGGTCAGATTCAGTGGCCGACTTACGTCGCAAACCAGATGGCAACTGGACGTTGGCATCATTTGCCCTGTAAATTCAGCGAACTTGGCACTGATTCGCGCTTGCGTCAGACGATTCGATGGACTCTTGAGCGTATCCGCCTAGATCTTGCTGCAACCGGGGGCAGTGATCCTATGGCGTTAATCTTGGCTGCAATGGCAATGCAACTTCTTGATCAAGTTGCCGACGTGCCTTCCCGGAGGCCTTATCGTGGCGAATTGGAACGCAATCTCGGCGCGGGCCCGCTGACTTCAGCGGTCCTAAGAGAAGGACTGAGAGCCATCGGCTGGATCGTCGATGAACGAGGTCTTGGGGGTGGTCGCAGCTCCGACGGGCTCGCATGGATTTTGCCGTTGGAGACCTTATGGGAGAGATATGTTGAGAAATGTGCCCGCTCTGAGGCAGCGCTTTCGGGCGGCCGCGTGAGAGTTGGCCGCCTCGGAGAGACTACCGTGCCACTGCCTTGGGATCACCGAAGTCACCGTGCAATCGGACACCTGATTCCTGATATCATTGTAGAGACTCCGAATGGGATCGAGATTGTCGACGCAAAATACAAGGCCCACTTTGCCGATTTAGATATAGCTGGATGGAATGCTTTTACTGACGATGCTAAAGAAAGCCTTCGCGCAGATGTTCACCAAGTATTGGCGTATTCAGCGGTTTGCGGAGATGTGGCGAACGTCAAGGCAACTCTAGTGTATCCCGTGTCTGCTGGGCTGTATGACGAGTTGAGTTTGCGTTCGCAACACATTGTTTCGGCGACCATTCCTGTGGGAGCCCGCCTGAAACAATTGCGACTACGTGCGCTTCCATTTTCGGGAATGAATTGACAATACTACCCCTGCTTGCCCACACAGGAAAAGACTGCAAACCGACACCAATATCATTCGCCACTCCGCATCGATTCCCGCTTTTGGCTTGATAAGCTGCGTAAGTTAAACCCCAATCGCTCGAAAGCGAAGGGCGCAGCTCCGCACAAACCATGCATACTGCTATCGCTTTTGGACATGGCCCAGGACGGGGAATTGCAGGAACAATCATTGCTGCGCACCCCAAGTCTGCATGTGCAATTCAATGCTTTCAGTTCCATCGCATTGCCACGTTGGGGAGGGAGGGTCGATTTGAGCTACCCGTTCTATTATCTGAAATCGCAAGGTTTCTGTTAGGCGTTGGACGGCGAGAACACACCATTCACAAATGTCTAAGTCATGCAGTCCATCCAGTTCGATCCTGACTTCCCTGCACTGATGAAATTTTCGGACTTCCGCCGAAGTGAATGCCGTGTTGTCAGGAGTCCGCACGGCGCCGTATGGGCAAGACATCTTTGACAAAGCTTTCAACTCGCCAACAGCCAACGCTGCACTTTTCAGCGCGAGGACGTCAGCAGATGCCATGCAAATCGCTGATCCCCAGAGACTTTACAGGCAAGACCTGAAAGCTCAGGACAACGCCCCTTTTCCTTCGTCGCGAGCTTCCCCCAACTGGCACTTGAAACGATTTATGACACAAAACTCCCTTGCCGAGGCTCTGGTTTGGCTTAGTCTCCTTCCGTGCATCAAGAACGGCCCGCTGGCGACAGCGGCCTGGCAACCTGGCGGTGGAGACCGCCAAGGTGCCTGGGAAGAGACTCCGGTCCCTTTCCGATGTGCAGGCCTTCGGGCCTGTACAAAAACATTCTCCACGGTGACAGCGGAAGCAGCCTCAACTGAGGCGCGGACGCGGAATCCGGATCAGAGCCGTTCCTGGTGCGCGACACGATTCGCCACTTCAACTCCAGGAACCTCATGAATACCGACCTCCCCTGCTCCGCCAGCATCCGCCTGTCCGTGCGCACCAACTCAACCAACCCCGACCACCACCTTTGGAACAACAACGGCACCTGGTGGTGCCATCTCACGCTGCACACGGCTCAAGGCCGCAAACGCCGCGTGCGCTGCTCCCTCAAAACCACCACGCTCGAGAAGGCCCGGCAGAAGCGGGATGTCCTGTTTGCTCGACTGCAGGCCTCCGCCTCCGTCTGATGATTTCGAATAAACTTGCCCGGTCACCCAACGGTTGTCCCACCCCTTGAACTAAAGTTCGCCCCTTCCCTTATTTCCATGAAACGCCGCCATTTCCTCTCTCTGTCCGGACTCGTCTCAGGAGCCTGTTTGATCCCCGCCGGTATCGCCCGCCGCATCCGCTCCACCGCTCTGAGAACCAGCGGACCGCTCTTCCTCGCACCTGAAAATGCCTGGATTGATCTGTATGCCGAATTCGACGGAGGCGGCTTTAATCTCCATCTTGGCGACCCCCATGCGGAGCCCCAATACCCCAACCTAAGCGATTTCATCGGGAATAAGGGATTCAATCCCGACATCGATGAGGATCTCCGGGAGTATGCGGTCGAATGGCGTCGTTACGAACCGGACTTTGATGAGGAGGAAGAGGGGGCCATCGCAATGTTAAAGGAGGAACTCAATCATCCGATCGATGGCATGGAGCGCGAAAAATGGCTGGAATGGGAATTCAAGGCATTCGAAAATCCGATGGCTCAGGCCTACCACTACCTTTCTGGTCTGACCCTGAAAAACCTCAACTGCGCAACGGAAACCGATCGGGGTCTGGGTGGCGTAGACCTCATCGAAGGACCCAACGGCTCCAACTACGACCCCTTCTGCTACGTCGACAGCCTGCAGGCACTGGCAAGCCTTCAACATCGACTCAACGAACTCGATGAAGGTGCGTGCATTCGAATCATCTGACAGCCTCACATCAATCTTCAATCACCCAAGACCATGCCAAGAAAAAAGAAACACCCTGCACCACCTCCATCGCCACCTCCGCCTCTGCCACCAGAACCGCAGGATGACTCCTTCGTCCCCGCAACCTACTGGCCGACGTTGTCCGTCGGACAAACCATCGTCCATTCGATTCGTGGCGTGGCCCGTCGCGAAACAGCGGAGAAAGCCCTCGAGGAGGGAAACCTTGAGGCGTTGCCGGACTTTGTCCTTCAGGACCGCCTCACTGACCGGCAGCGGCTCAGCCTCTCACGCATCCACCCTTCCCTGATGGGGGGTGAATACCTGCCCGACCACCTTCCCGGCGAGGTCACCATTGCCTCGATCTGCTATGAGGGCTCGGTCTGCCGAGATGTGGACGAGATCCGCGCCTCCCTCCGCGGCGGTTACCGCTGGGTGGGTGAGAGTTGGGAAGGACGGGATATCGAGGAGGACGAATGGACTCCCGATGAGGAGGAAGGCGAAGCCGCGGACGCCCTGCCACCAAAAAACTTCTGTCGACCGATGAGCCAGAACACGCTGGCGGCCTGGATCGTCTAGCGGGTCATGGAGGTGCTCCATGACAACAACTTCAACGGAGGCGAGGAATGGGGTAATCTGCGCGGTTTTGCCAGCGTCTCCTCCGATCACTACCCGACGCTAGCGGAGCAGTGTGATCAAATGATCGAAAAGGAAATCTGGGACAGCGCACGCGGCAACCACCAAAGCCGGGAAATCGAAGGCCTGACTGAAGCATTGGAGGCAGAGGTGGCTGACCTTGAGGAGACCTACATCGAGGTCATGACTGAGTTCGCCGGGAACTGCACCCCTCAAATCCAAGAGCGTCGCGCCCAAATCGAGTCCGCCTACGGGCGGGCCGCTCTGCTCCTGAAACTGCTATCCCCTGACCCGGTGCGTTACTGGGAGGTCTTTGGACCCTGGAGTGACGTGGAGTTTCGTTGAAGCCTAAACCGACCCGACCCGGAACCTTGAATGCCTATTGCTTGAACCCTGCCCTATGAATCCGCTTCCCAATCCCATCGGCCGAAAAGTGGTCTGCGTGGATGACCGCTTCCATCCCAATGTCTTCACCCACTACCGGCGCATTCCGGTCAAAGACGGCGTTTACACGATTAGTGAGGTGGCATGGAGCCGTCACTATGAGTCGAGAGAGGACTGCCTATGTTTCAACTTCACCGAAATCGCATGGCTGCCCC
>JBIIUD010000766.1:0-7668 GCA_044340175.1 Verrucomicrobiaceae bacterium | reverse complement strand
GCCGTACCCGGCAGCCGCCTGACGTATTCGATCGGCGCAAACTACCCTGAAGTCACTCTTCTCAACAATGTCGTGGTTTCCAATACGCTGCCACCAGGCACCTCCTATGTCACAGGCAGCGCGACTTCCGGCGGCGTGTTTGGATCAAACACCGTCTCCTGGAACCTTGGCAGCACCCGTGCGGCCACGACCAACAGCCACACACCGCTCATCACGTGCGTTCGCAACATCCGCATCGAAGAAAACGCCTTGATATCAGACTGCTACATCAACGCGGCCTCAGCCAGCACCAACTATGCGACTGGCAATCTCGTCCTGCGTCCGTCTGGTTCGTCCAGTCAACGCCAAGCCATGATTCATTTCGACATCAGTCAAATCCCTGCGGGAGCGACCATCCGCTCAGCAACCGTGGGACTCCGGGTTGCCAATGCCCGCAGTAGTCAAACGGTCAATCTATTCCCCATGAACACCGCGTGGATCTCAACCGTAGCCACCTGGAACGACCCCAATGGCAGCGCGGCTGGGCGCTGGGCTTCCGGATCAACCTTCAGCGCCGCTGACTACAATAGCAGCACCTCCCTCGGTTCCTTTACCCCCAACACCACTGGCTATAGGACGGTTTCTTCGACCAACCTTAGAAACACCGTACAATCCTGGGTCAATAACCCCAGCGCCAACCGTGGCATCGCCCTCATTGTCATGGGAAGTGATACCAGTGACTCCCAACTCTTTGACGAAACCGCCGCCATCAACAACGTACCTTACATCGATATCCAATACGATTTCCAGGTTGCCGAAGACTGCGGTGTCAACACTCTCGGCGCTGCGGTGTGGTCCCGCGACGGCCAACTCAACGGCCGAACAGCCGACTGGAACGGCGGTTCTTTCAACCCCACAGCGACGACCCCACCTCTCTCTGCGGATCTCGAATTCATCGTCGGTGCCGCTAGTAGCAAGCGTGATGAAAAAATCATCGCTGGCATCCTTGAACAGAGCGAAAACAACATCGCAGGGCAAATGTGGAACGGCAGCAGTTGGATCAACCTGCCCATTAACCCCCTTGGCAAAGCTCTAACCATCGACGAAGTCGGGGTTGCCGTCGCGTACGAACAACTCAGCGGTGACGCCGTGTTGGTTTGGACTGACAACTACCAATCCAGCGGCCGCCGCCTCCGCTTCAGCGTCTGGAATGGCACTGCCTGGAGCACGCCCGCCAGCGTGACGTCCTACACCGGGCCCGAACCATCAGGGATGAAGATCGCTGCCAAACCCAATAGCGATGAAATGACCCTCATCATTGAGGGTTGGGACTACAGCAACCACGCCATCGTTTGGAACGGCTCTTCATGGGGCTCCAGTCTGCTGCTCGAGTCAGGGGTCGCTGACGCCAACAATATCTACGACATCGCTGTCGCCTATGAAAACCTCACTGGCCGCGCCATGGTCCTTTACGGCAGAAATAACCAACGTCATGTCTATTTCCGCATCTGGAATGGCAGTTCTTGGACACCTGAGCAGACCCTCACAGGTCCCTCGACAATGAACGACACACGTCACCTTGTGGCCGCTTGCGACCCGGGCAGCAATCGCATCGCTGTTGGTGTCATCACGGAAAACAATGATGCTTGGTCGAGCGTCTGGAATGGCTCCTCCTGGTCCACGCCCAACGTCGTCGAAACTGAGCTCAATACTCGTGATGCTCCCACAGTCGCAGTCGCCTTCGAAGGCCAGTCTGGCGATCTCCTGCTCGCCTACTCCGAAGACAACCATGCGGGCGTACGATTCCGCACTTGGACGGCCGCCGCAGGCTGGTCCACTGAAGCCACCGCAATCCCTCTTGGCACTGACGCCAACTCTCTCATTCTAGAGGCCGACCCCAAGTCCAATGAAATCATGCTCCTTGCGCAGGATGGCAACTTCGACCTCGTCGTCACCCGTTGGACAGGCACCGCTTGGAGAGGCTATCGTGAACTCGAGGACAACACCGGGGAAAGCGCCAAGCAGCCCTTTATCTACCTCTGGGATGCCGATGATGTTGACGAAAACCCGCCCGTGACCACCGCCACCGCCTCCTTGGGCCCGGCTTCGTTGATCAATGACGGCCAAATCGTCGAAGTCTCCATGACGCTCTCGGCTTCACAGAATATCAACGGGGTCGTCCCCCCAGATCCGGTACGCGTGCATGTCAATGGCTCTGGTGTGACGGCCACCAAACTCTCAGGCCCAACCCCCGGGCCATCGACCATTGGCCAGCGCGGCACCACCTTTACATGGAGTTACCGCCTCAATGGAGGTGCCACGATTGCAGAGACACTGTTCCGCTGGGCGCAGTTCACTTCTGCGACTTTCACCTTTCCCACGACAGACACCAACAGTGTTCTGTACGTGCCTACTCTGAACTACCAAGTGGACATCACCACCCCACCGCCGAATCCGACCATCCAAAATCAGGCCAGCATGAATCTAGGATCGGGTCCGGTGACCAGCAATCGCGTCATCACTCCTCTCGTCGAGTCTGTCGGGGACCTAGTGTGGGCTGACTACAACATGAATGGCGTCCAAGACACCAACGAACCCGGCCTTCGCGGCGTCCGGGTGTTTATCGACACCAATGGCAACAACCTCTTCGACCCCGCCGAACGCCATGCTACCACCAATGTTCAAGGCTTTTACACCATCACTGGTGTCGGTGTCGGCACTCACCACGTCGTTGTGGATGTCACAACCACTCCGCTCGACTTCGTCACCACCACGACCACTCGACTCACTCGGACTCTCACGGCAAGCCAGTCTTCCTTTACCTGTGACTTCGGCTTTGCGCCCCGCCCCCCTGAGATCGCCACAGGCACCATCGGCGGTCTCGTCTGGATCGACACCAACGCGGACGGTCTAGTCGATGTCCTCGAAACAGGCTTCAGCAATGTCATCACCAAGCTATTTGCCGATACCAATGCCAACGGCACTCTTGAAGCCTCCGACTTCCTGGTCGCCTCCACCACCTCGGGTCAAGATGGCCGCTACCAGTTCGAAAAACTCTTCGCGGGCAGATACCTCGTCACCACCGAACCGGCCGCTTCCAACGGTGTTGCTCTCGTCAGCGGTCACACTCCCCTCACTGGTGTCATCCCCGTCAACCTCACCCCTACTAGCACGCCACCTGCAGCCGTCGTCAATCCAACGCCCACCTTGGTGAACGTCTCGAAGGGCAACTTCAATGTGCCAATCACTGGCGCACAAATCCGCCGCGCCGGCTCCACCACCATTACCCAAACTGCCTCCGCCTCCGGTGTCACCCTCACCACCAATGACAGCATTGAACTCATTCAACTCGACATCCTCGACCAAGGCGCCCCCAAAACCCTTGCTGTTGTAAACCGAGGTGGCGGCATCGTTCGCAACGTCAACATCAATCCCTCCTCCACTAACTATGGTGTCGTCAATGCTGGCGTCGTCCAATCCCTCGCTAGCCTGGGCATGGACGCCTTCCGCGCCAGCGCCGCTAGCACTGCCTCCAACGGTAACCTCAATAACTACATTGACGATGGCCGTGGCGACCTCCTCCCAGATGGGGCTTCTGAGTACGACATGATGTTCGATTTCCCTTACGACACCGACGACTTCGTTGTCATGTCCGAACGCTTCGGTAACTCCACGGCACGCCTCACCCCCCTTGATGCTGCCGGCAACGTCATCCCCAATTGCAACACCCTGCAAATCGCCCCTGCTTTCGATTGGAATACCGGCTTGGCCTCCTCGAGTTTCTTGTCGACTCAGACTTACTGGTTGACCGTCGTCCGCGCGAGCACCTTCGGGGTCAACCAACCCATCCATGGCTTCCGGGTGGACACGCATGGTGCCGATATCAAATTCTTCGGCATGAGCGACTCCTCCTTCGTCGATAACCCTGGCACTTCGACGACCTACCTCACCGCCGATTTCGGTTACAACCATACCGGCTCCATTGGCGATTTCATTTTCTTCGATCGCAACGGCAATGGCGCCTTTAACCCCAATGGGGTCGATGGACTTCCCAACACTGCCGACGATGAGACCGGCATCCTAGACGCAACGGTTCAACTCATTGTCGATGAAAATGCGGACGGTCTAGCAGGGGATTTTGAGCGGGTGCATGCCATCACCACCTCGGGTTCCAATGGATTTTATCTGTTCACCGGCCTCCCCCCTGGCCGCTATGTCGCCAAGGCTGAAGATCAAAGTGTCATGGCTCCGCCAGACAGTGACAATGCTGGCATCGTTGGGTTCATGCTGCCCACCACAAACGAAGCGGTGTCCGTCAACCTAGCGCCCGGCCAAGCTTTCCTCGCGGCTGACTATGGCTTCATCGAAAAAGCCATCATCGAAGGTTACGTTTACCATGACGAAAACAGCAGTACGCTGCGTGACCCGACCGAGCTTGGACTCGCGAATATCACCGTCAGAATCATTGGCAGTGATACCCGCGGCAACGCCGTTGACGAGTCGGTAAATACCGACGCAACCGGGCAGTACACCCTGATGGTTTATCCCGGCTCCTACACGCTGACTTATAACACGACTGACCCGGATATCCCCGCAGGCCTGGTGCGTGCCACCACACCCACCACCTACACTCTTGAAGTCGCCCCAGGCAGTGAACTCACTGATTTTGACTTTGGTCGTGACCACAACGGCATCGTCGGCGGACGTGTCTTCAATGATGACAACGGTAATGGCACCCAAAACCGTGGTGAGGATGGTATCCCTGACATCACCATCCAACTGCTCAACGCCACCGGAACCACGCTACTCACCACGACCACGACAAACCACGTGGGTGACTATCGCTTCACTGGACTGCCCAATGGCAATTATACCATCGCGGTCCTCCATGCCTCCCTGCCATTCGGCTACAATACCACTCCCACAGCCGACCCAGACGCCGTCAGAGACGGGCGCTCCGCGCCGCTCGTGAATGGCAGCGTGCCCAACCTAACGCAGATTTTTGGATATCGCCACAGCTCCACCACCCACAGCATCACCGGCACCCTCTTTGATGACAACGGCGCTGGTGGCGGTGTGTTTGCCAACGGCGTTCGGGAAGGCACCGAGCCAGGCATGGCCGCCATCAGTCTCCGCCTTGAGATCGACACCGACAAAGACGGCACCATCGACGAATACCGTGTCGTCATCAGTGAAGCCAATGGCGATTTCATCTCCAACGGCATACCCACGGCGGCTAACATCACGCTTTTCGTTCTCACCAACACACTGCCCCGCCGTGCCTACGCCGTCACCAGAGACCCAAATGGCCCCACCGACGGGCGCGCCACGCTCGCCGCCATCACCGGCAATGTCGCTAATCTTCTGTTCGGTTACGCTCTTCAGCCGAGTACGATCAGTGGCAAAGTGGTTCTAGGAGATGGCAACGGTGTGGCCGACCCCACTGAGGAGCCTCTAGCCAACGTCATCGTTCGCGTCACCTATGCCGGCATTGATGATGTCATCGGCACAGCGGATGACGTGGTCCATACCCGTTCCACAAATGCTTCCGGCGTTTACAGCGTCAACAATCTCGACCCCGGCGTCTTCCAGATTGTGCAGTCAGTCCCCGTCGGCTACAAAGCACGCGCCGATGCAGACAGCGGGAATCCAACCAACATCAGCCTTACTCTTGTCCCCGGTGGTCAAGCCGCCAACCAGGATTTTGAGAACTATCAATTGCCCCAGATCCGCGGTCGCGTTTTGGCTGACTCGGACCGCTCTGGTGACATCTCCACCGATGACACCCCGGTGGCAGGTGCTACGGTGCGCCTCTTCTCTGACCTCAATGGCAACGGCATCAGAGACCCCGAAGACACGCAGGTGAATACCTCCGTCACGGATGCCCTCGGAGTCTATCGCTTCGGACCCATCGCTGACCCCGCCAAGTTCACCCTCCAGCATGACGTACCGAACACGATGATTTCCGTTGTTGATGCGGATGGCTCGGCAAACGGCATCAACCACATGGCTGTGTCGGTTGAAGAATTGGACATCAATGGGCGCGACTTCCTTAACCGCCCCATCCCGATGACCTTGGGCGGGCGTGTTTTCAACGACCACAACTTCGATGGCTTGATTGGCGGCACCGAGACCGGCCTAACTGGCATCCAGGTGCGCCTCTTTGATGCGGCCACCAACCAACAGATCGGCACCTTCACCACTCCCGCGGACGGACGTTACAGTTTCCCCGGTCTCTGGCCTGGTGGCTACTATGTCCAGATCACCCCACCAAGCACCCATCCTTCTAGAGGTGGTTCTCCAGTAGCCACTGACAATGACGTGACTGGGGACAACAATGGGCTTCAGACCGGAGGTATCGGCACGACCATCTCGAGCCCGGTCATCAACATGCAGGTCAATACGGAACCGGCCACTGACGGCGATACCGATCTCAATACCAACCTCAGCGTGGACCTTGGTCTCTGGACCGGCCTGACCCTGGGCAACTTGGTCTGGACAGACTCCAACAACGATGGCCTGCGCATCACCACGGAAACAGGCATTTCCGGAGTTTCCGTTCGGCTTTTCAATCCTGGTTCGGACAACGCCTTTGGTGGAGTTGGTGATGCCGCCGATACTTTAGTGGACACCACCACCACCAATAGTTCAGGCCTTTATTCGTTCAGAATCTATGCCCCTGGCAATTACTACGTCCGGCTCACACCACCGTCCACACGTCCGCTGGCCTCGACCAATGTCGATACCGTGGACAACGGACAAGACAATGATAGCAACGCCATCCAGCTGGGCTCTGCTGGCAATGATGTCATCTCACCGGTTGTAGGACTCACAGCAGGAGCCGAACCTGGATCAACAGGCAACACCAACGTTGAGGATACCATCGACTTCGGATTGCGTGCCTGTCCTCCAATAACTATCACCCCAATCTCTGTCGCTGGCGGCACCGTCTATGGATTGTACACGCAGGCCTTCGCCTCGTCTGGAGGCGTGGCACCACGCACTTTCCGCATCAGTTCCGGAACGCTACCCAATGGGCTTAGCCTTTCCAACGGCGGTGTCATTTCTGGCACGATCAATGACATCCCCGGTAGCTACTGGTTCAGGCTGGAGACTCGCGATAATCAAGGCTGTATTGCCACCCGCGACTACACCCTGACCGTCACCTGCCCTAACCCCACCATCACTCCAAGCGGCAATACGATGCCTGAGGCTTGGCATTGGGCGGATTACAACCAGACCTTCGCCGCCACTGGCGTCGCCGCAGCCTATACCTGGAGCCGTTCCTCCGGTTCCTTCCCCACTGGCCTCAGCCTTAGCGGCACCACGGGTGTGCTTTCAGGCAACGTGACCGGCGCCCCCGGCACCTACACGTTCACGATCCGCGCCACTGACCCCATGGGTTTCTGCGTCACGGACAAAACCTACACCCTAGAGGTCAGAGCCCGCTGGGACTATGGTGACTTGACAGACATCGTGGCTGGCACCGGCTTCACAGGTGGTGCTACCGCTGATCACCAGACCCGCCTTGCCGACAACGGCCCCCGCCACTCCATCCGGCCTGGCTTCCATCTCGGAGCAACCGTTGACGAAGAAAGCGACGGGCAACCCGGATCTCTCGCCAACGGAGATGGCTCTGATGATGATGGCCTTATCATGCCCGCCAACCTTGTGGCAGGCGCTTCCGCC
>JBIIUD010000088.1:0-7672 GCA_044340175.1 Verrucomicrobiaceae bacterium | reverse complement strand
ACGGAGCCTTCGACGCACGGTATTGCGTGCGACAGCGCCGCCGATTTTTTTCCCGGTGATGAGGCCAAAACAGAAATGAGGGAGAGTCTCCACGGGTCTGGCGGAAAGCACCAGTGACCGACTGGACTGGGTGCGGCCCTCCAGACGCAGGCGGGCGAAGTCACTGGACTGCTTCAGCCGCAGGTGAGAGGGCAGACGCATGGGGGAGAAGCCCGGTGGCTGAACCGGGCTTCCGGCTCAATCAGCTTTGAGTGTGGCGTGCGTAATGCACTTCCACGCCTTTCGGGATCAAGCGCTTACGGCCTTGACGGCGGCGGCGGCGGATGATGTCCTGGCCATTCTTGGTCTTCATGCGTGCGCGAAAGCCGAACTGCCGCTTGCGGGTACGTTTGGAAGGTTGGTAGGTCCGTTTGGTGCTCATGAGGTTTGGTCGTTAAAAAGGGGCTGAAACTCTCCGGGAATAGGCACTGGGCCCAGACGGCTGGATCAGAGGGGCGGGCAGACTAGCAGCAAGACAGGGGTTGTCAAATGCCAGACTTTCCTAGAATCCAATTAATCCACCAGTGTCGGTGGCGGGGTTCTTGAAGAAACATTTTCAGTGAAGAAAATGGTGCGCGGTACAGGGTTCGAACCTGTGACCCCCACCATGTCAAGGTGATGCTCTACCACTGAGCTAACCGCGCATTCAAGGAAGGGCCGTCATAAAAGCAGAGAAGGAGCGGGTGGCAACCAGTTTTTTGATCTTCCTGAACGAAGGCAGCGGTGCTGGCCAGGAGTGTGCCCGAGCGTGCTACCGCAAACGCTGAAAAGCCCCAAGCCTTGAGGGCGCGATGGTCGCAAGGGAGAGGAGATTTTTATGAATCGGTCGAGGTCGTGGCTTGCCGTTACAAGCTGAGAGGAATTTTGGAATGAGGTAAAAAGGGCTGGAGTGGAAGGCGCGGGCGGTTACAATCTCCTCCGTGATAGGGCGCACTTCTTTTTTTACAGGGGCTTTGGTGGCCGGAATGATGGGCATGGCTTATGCCGGACCTGTGCAACGCGTCCTCTTGAGGTCTGGTGCTGAGGTGCGCGGGGAGGTTCTGAAGACGCGGGAGGAGACCGTGCTGGTGGATCTAGGGTTCACGGTACTGACTTTACCGAAATCAGAAATCGTGGAAATGAAGGAGGACAAGCCTGTGGAGCTAACGACACCCCATGGGGCCTCGATCGTGAAGCGCGAAGATCTCGTCAGTCATGAGCCTGCCCGCAAGGAGATGAGTGTTGAGGACAATGTGAAGCGGGTTTCTGAGGCGGTGGTTCAGATTCAGACGGCCTCGGGTCTTGGTTCTGGCTTTGTGATCAACACCATGGGGCATGTGGTGACCAATCAGCACGTGATCGCCGGAGAACAGGAGATTCGAGTGGTGATGTTCCGGTTGCGGCCTGGGGGATTGGAAAAGGTGACTTTTGAGAAAGTCAAGATTGTGGCCATGAACGGTTTTTTAGATTTGGCCCTGCTGCAGATTGACGATGAATCTGTGGCTGAACTGCCGACGGTGGTGGTCGAAGATGGGGACGCACTGTTGCAGGGCGAGCGGGTGTTTGCCATCGGAAGTCCGTTGGGGCTGGAGCGCACCGTGTCCCAGGGTATTGTCAGTGTCCGGGCTCGAGAGAATCAGGGGCGCTGGTACATTCAAACCACCACTCAAATCAATCCAGGTAATTCCGGTGGACCGCTCTTCAACTTGCGTGGTGAGGTCGTCGGTGTGACCAACATGAAGGTGGCGGGCGTGGGCGTGGAGGGGGTAGGTTTTGCGATTCCTGCAGGTCTCATGAAGCAGTTCTTAAAGAGTCGCGAGGCCTTTGCTTTCGACCCCCGCAATGCGAATAGTGGATTCCGCTATCTGACACCGCCAACGAGTTTGCCTGTGCAAAGCCCGAAGAGTTCCTCAGCCCCCAAAAAAGATTCCTGAATCGCCCAGCCTCTGATCAACATCATGTATAACATCTCTCATTCCCTCTTTAAGAAGCTTTGTCCGCCTGCTGGAGTCAGGCTTTGCCTTGGTCTGTCGCTGTTGGCCGTTATCTCGCAGGCCTCTGCCAAAGAGGAGTGGCTACCGCTGCTGCCGGAAAAAACGGTGGCCGTGCTGTCCATCAAAAACACGCCTGAACTGGTCGCCGACTGGGATGGCAGCTCGATCGGTCGTTTCATCGTCGATCCAGACGTCGCCAAATGGATGGCGCCGATGTATGAGGATGGTCAAGCACCGTGGGACAAAGTCATGCAGGAGACAGCGGGGACCAACTTTCGGGAGCAAATCAGCACCTACCCCGGGGCTTCCCTGACGGCATTTTTGATGTCAGACGAAGAACTCGGGAGCAGCGAGCCGCTGTATGTTTCCCTCAGTGACATTGGTGACAAAAAAGCCGCCATCGTTGAAGGTTTGGACAAACAGGTGGCCAAGAAACTGGAAGCCGATGCGGAGTTGAAAGCGGGCGAAGAAGAGGTCGAAGGTGTGAGCGTCAAGTTCGTTGGAGAAGGTGAAGGGGAGGATGCCTACTGGGCATTTGCTTGGGCGGATGTGGAGGGGGTATTGGTGGAGTCCAACGACCGCACTGCTTTGATTGAGATCATCACGGCATTGCAAAAGGGGGCTGGTGCTCCGGGTGCAGGTCTGCAGGCAAATTTCAAGCGGTTCCAAGAGATCGCTGAAGGAGATGGAGACGTGATGATTTATGTGGATGCTGAGGTGTTGCTTGAAAAGTTGAAGGAATCCATGGCACCTGCGGATGAAGGGGCTGGCGCAATGGCGAATCCTTTTTCCGCCGAGCTGATCATGGGAGCGCTTCATTTGAATGAGATTCTTGGTCTTGGGATCTCGATTGATTTGCAGGACGGTGCTTCACGTGTGGATGCGGCGCTCCTGCATAAGCCCAAGCCGCAAGGACTGATTGTCAAAATGATGCATGGCGCAGACACGCAAGTGGAGCTCCCGAATTTCGTGCCGGCAGATGTGGCGAGTGCCAGTGTTACCCGCTGGAGTTTTCTGAATCTGTATGATGGGTTGATGGCGACACTCAATCAGTTTGGACCCATGGTCGGTGGGATGGTGCAGATGCAATTGGGTCAGGTGGAGCAGCAGATGGGCATCAAGCTCCGGGATGATCTTTTTGCCACCACTGAGGATGAGATCATTCAAGTGAGCACGGTGGCTAAGGGGGATGGAGCGCCTGGGCAAGTGACTGGGATCAGGCTGAAGGACTCGCAACGCTTTGGTGCTGCGTTGGAGGTGCTCAAAAAGATGGCGGGCAATGGCTTTGGTGTCTTTGAAGAGAGTGAGTTTGCTGGAGTCAAAGTGTACAAGATGAAAGCCAACCTGGCGGGTCCTCAAGAGGGGGGCGCGGAGAATGAAATGGCCTATGCTTTGACCAAAGATTACTTTCTATTCAGCAACGGTTCTGCCGAGGCTCTGAATAAGGTGCTCACGAGCATGGCTAACCCTGGTGGCCCAACCTTTTGGGATGAGGCTAGTGTTAAGGAGGCCCTGGCGGTCCTGCCTGCCAATGCCACTGGGCTTGGTGTTTCGGATGGCAGTGCTCTGGTGAAGAGTCTGCTCACCACCCTGATGACAGCTCAGGAGACCATGGCCAGCAAGCTGGGGGCCAAAGACAAGGCCAAAGCCAAACCGAAAGGTGGCGACAAGGCCGAAACGGAAGCCGACTCCAAGTGGTTCGATCCCAAAGCGACGCCCTCGGATGAAGTCTTTGCGCGTTATTTTGGCAAGAGCAGCACTGGCAGCTACTCCCTGGAAGATGCCTCGCATTACCGCATTATCTCCCAGCCTGTAGAGGCGCAGTAGTAAGCGTGGTCTTGCCTGTTCTGACGCCTGATTTGGTTCTGCTCCTTGAAGGGGAGGCGGGAACGGCGGTGGAGCGGCGCCTGGAGTTGGTGGCGGCGTCTGGACCGGGCGCGCTGCTGTGTGAGTTAGGCACGGCGTTACTCACGGCGGAACTAGCTCCCCCGTGGCGCTGGCTGCGGGAGTGGGCGCGCGGCTATTTGACTCGCCTCTGCCAAGCTGGTGGGGTGGCTCAGGTGCCGCTGCCTGACGAAGCCGAGGTGAAGGCGTGGCTGACGGCGGCCCCCTGGTTTGCTGGTTCTGAGCGGCTTTCTGAGGAACTGGCAAGGCTGTGGTGGCTGGCACTGGGGGCCGAGGTCGAGAGAGAAGCGACGGCGCATTCGGAGGGTGTGGCGGGTTGGCTACGGTCGGTCGAGTCAGGCTGGCATTTGGTAGGGCGGGTGACGTTTCATCTGGCGGAGAACAAGAACGATAGTGTGCGTCCCTTTGCCTTTCTGGCGACCTTTACGGAGAAGTTAAGTGCGACCGGGCAGCCGCAGCATCTGCCACTAGCACGAGCGATGCAGATGTATGCGCAAGCGAGCGATGCGATGGCGCTCAATGCCGTCCTCGCCCCGGTACGGGCAGCTGCAGAGCGGTCGGCGTTGGTGGCGGAGTGGTTGCAATCCCGACGGTTGTTTCAAGCGCTGGCCATGACACCGCCGGAGGCCTATCGGTTACTGCGGGAGAGTGAGGTGCTGCAGGAGTGTGGGGTAATCGTGAAGCTGCCGAACTGGTGGCGTGGTGGGCGAGGAACACGACCGGCGGTACAGGTGACGATTGATGCCCCCAAGTCCAACTCCCTTCATGCAGGGGCGCTGCTGTCATTTCAGAAGCGGGCCAGCCTGAATGGCGAGATGTTAACGCCGGAGGAGTGGGAGCGGTTGCTTGCCGCAGACACGGGACTGGTGTCCTTGCGCGGCCAGTGGGTGGAGGTGGATGGGGTGCAGCTTCAGCAGGTGCTGCGCCATTGGGAGCGGGTGGAAAGTGCCGCGGGTGAGGGGGGGATTGGCTTTTTGGATGGGATGCGGTTGCTGGCCGGGTTTGATCTGCGGGCGTTGGCAGAGGTGGACGAGTCATTGCCTGCAGTGGCGGCATGGAGTGAGGTGGTGGCGGGCAAGCACCTGGAGGCGGTGCTGGCGGAGATGAAGGAACCCCATGCGGCTGCGCCGCTAGGACTGCGGGCGACCCTACGGCCCTATCAACAGAAGGGCTATGGGTGGCTAGGCTTCATGTCGCGGCTGGGGCTGGGGGCCTGTTTGGCGGATGATATGGGCTTGGGAAAAACGGTGCAGGTGATCGCCCTGCTTCAGCAGCGGCATGAGGCGGGGCTGAACCAGAAGCCAGCGCTGCTGGTGGTTCCGGCCTCGCTGATCGGGAACTGGCGGGCGGAGGTGGCGAAGTTTGCTCCCGAACTACGGCTGCTGGTGGCGCATCCGTCGGTGGTGGAGCGGTCGGTCTTGGACAAAGCGGCCCAGCAACCTGAGGCCGTACTGATGGGCATGGATGCCATGCTGACTACCTATGCTTTTCTGCAACGGACGCCCTCCTGGCAGGCGCATGATTGGGGGTTGGTGATTCTGGATGAGGCGCAGGCGATCAAAAACCCCGGTGCAGGGGCGACGAAGGCAGTGAAGCGGTTGTCGGCAGAGGCGCGTGTGGCGCTGACCGGCACACCGGTGGAAAATCGGCCCGGAGACCTATGGAGCCTGTTTGATTTTCTCAATCCAGGCCTCCTCGGCAGTCCCGGTGCGTTTGCGGAAGTGG
This sequence comes from Verrucomicrobiaceae bacterium, assembly GCA_044340175.1. Taxonomy (GTDB): domain Bacteria; phylum Verrucomicrobiota; class Verrucomicrobiia; order Verrucomicrobiales; family Verrucomicrobiaceae; genus JAGRPD01. Next base: position 2,030 of record JBIIUD010000088.1, on the reverse strand, counting down.
TGAAAGCCTGTGCAAAGCGGGCGGAGGGGTTTGCTCCGCTCAGGAAGTTGGTGGGGCCATACATCCTGAGGCGGATGAAGACGGACAAGTCGATCATCTCCGATCTGCCGGAAAAGATCGAACTGAAGGCGTGGTGTGGTTTGACCAAGCGACAGATGGTGATCTATGCGAAGCTGGTGGAGCAATTGGCGGTGCTTCTGAAGGATGAGGCCATGGAGCCGATGCGGCGCAAGGGCTTGGTGCTGGGCTTTTTGATGCGCTTCAAGCAGATCTGCAATCACCCGAGCCAGTGGAGTGGTGATGGTACGTGGAAGCCGGAGGACAGTGGGAAATTCCTGCGCTTGGGAGAGATCATGACGGAGCTGACAGAGCGGCGCGAGCGGGCGCTGGTGTTCACCCAGTTCCAAGAGACCTGTGAGCCACTGGCACGCTTTTTGGCCACGGTTTGCGGGCGGGAGGGTCTGGTGCTGCATGGCGGAACCGCTGTGGGGAGGCGGCCCAAGCTGGTGGAGTCGTTTCAAGCCGCAGGTGGTCCACCTTTCATGGTGGTGTCAGTGAAGGCAGGGGGCACCGGGCTGAACCTGACCGCTGCCAGCCAGGTGATTCACTTTGATCGCTGGTGGAATCCGGCGGTGGAGAATCAAGCGACGGATCGGGCCTTTCGCATCGGGCAGAAGCGGAATGTGATCGTGCACAAGTTCGTATGCCAGGGGACCATTGAGGAGCGCATCGACAAGATGTTGGAGGAAAAGACGCAACTAGCCGGCGAGCTTTTGCGCCGTGATGCCGGAGCGGAAACGCTGCTCACGGAAATGAGTGCGGAGGAGTTGCTGCAGTTTGTGGCGCTGGATGTGAATCAGACGCTGGCGGAGGGGTGAAAAACACACAGGCCTGGGGCAGGCGTGGTGCGCTGGGCCGTCCTCTTATCGGCTGAGCTCCAACATGCGCAGGATGGGCACTTCGGCGCGGGCGCGCAGGTCCTCGGGCATGGTGACCTGGGGGCTGAGGTTCAAGAGCGCGTCATGCAGCTTTTGCAGGGTGTTCATCTTCATGTAGCGGCAGTCGGCGCAGGCGCAGTGACCCGTAGGTCCGGGGATGAAACGTTTTCCGGGGACTTCGCGCTCCAGACGGTGCAGCATGCCGGATTCCGTGACGATGATGAAGGTCTCCGCTGGGTGGTCCCGGCAGTAGTGGACCATTTTTTCGGTGGAGCACACTTCGTCCGCCAACATGCGCACGGCGTAGGTGCACTCGGGGTGGGCGACGACGGGTGCCTCGGGGTATTGCTCCTGGATGGCGGCGATGCTGTCACGAGTGAACTCGACATGGACGTAGCAGGAGCCTTTCCAAAGGTCCATCTTGCGACCAGTCTGCTCCATGACCCATGAGCCGAGGTTTTGGTCGGGCACAAAAAGGATGGGGCGGTCAGCCGGCGCGGCCTGCACGATCTTCACTGCGTTGCCGCTGGTGCAGATGCAGTCGCTCAGGGCTTTGACGTGGCCGGAGCAGTTGATGTAGGCGATGACGTAGTAATTCTTGTCCGCGTTGGCTTTGAGAAAGGCTTCAAGCTGCGGGCCGGGACAGCTTTGCTCCAGGGAGCAGCCGGCGTCTGCGTCAGGCAGGATGACGGTCTTGGTAGGATTGACGATCTTGGCCGTCTCCGCCATGAAGTGAACGCCGCAGAAGGCGATGACATCCGCATCCGTCTCCTTGGCTTTGTAGGAAAGACCGAGGGAGTCTCCGACAAAGTCGGCGATCTCTTGAATGTCCCGGGTCTGATAGTTGTGGGCGAGGATGACGGCGTTGCGTTCCATTTTGAGGCGCAGGATTTCGTCCTGGATGGAGGGAGCGGCGGTGGCGACCATGAAAAGTGGAAAGGGAATGAGGAGCGGCTCAGTCCTCGGTTGGAGGTGGCGGAGCGGTGGGTGTGGGGGTGGATGGGGCGCGGATGATGTTCATCGCGCCATTCAACTCGCCACCGGGTTCGATCGCCACGGAGCGGGCGGTGACATCGCCATTCACGGCGCCGT
>JBIIUD010000087.1:0-7692 GCA_044340175.1 Verrucomicrobiaceae bacterium | reverse complement strand
CACAATGCGTGGGCAATGATCGAAAAACCAAAAGACGACAATCCCGATAGAGAATAGATTAAATGATCTTGACCCCGTTCGAATACCGTTCACTATTCAAACCTAAAGTTCTCTTCCTCTCTGCCCCAGCCCTTAGCCACTACCTCTCATGTCAAAAGCCTCTGTCGAAGACATCAAACTCGAATCCAACGGCCTCCGCGGCCAGCTAGCTGAACTTTTTGCTGACACCAGCACTCCGAACATCCCGGAGGACATGAACATTCTGCTCAAGCACCACGGCTCCTATCAGCAGGATGATCGCGACCAGCGCGCGGCCCTCGTCAAAGCCAAACAAGAAAAAGCCTGGAGCTTCATGATCCGCTCCAAAATGCCCGGTGGACGCATCTCCTCTGAGCAGTGGCTCATCCACGATGACCTCTGTGAAAAAGCCATGGGCAACATGCGCCTCACCAATCGTCAGGGCATTCAGCTGCATGGCGTGCTCAAAGGCGGACTCAAAGAAGTCATCCACAATGTCTGCCACAGTGGTCTCTCCACCATGGGCGCCTGCGGAGACGTCGTCCGCAACACCATGGGCCCTGCCGCCCCCATCAAAGACGCCGCCCACGAGGACACCCAACGCCTCACCGAAGAAATCTCCCAGCGCTTCCTCTGGCGCTCCACCGCTTATGCGGACATCTGGCTCGACGGCGAAAAAATCGACCCTGAGTGGATCCAAGACCCCGAGGTCAATCCTGCCGTGCGCGCCGTCACCCAGGCCACGGAAGGTGACGACCCCATCTACGGCAAGCTTTACCTGCCTCGGAAATTCAAGATCGGTGTCGCCATCGCCCCCCGCAATGACGCCGATATCTTCTCCCAGGACATCGGACTCGCCCCTCACATCGTGGACGGACAGGTCGAAGGCTACACCCTCTTTGTCGGTGGTGGCTTTGGCATGAACCATGGCAACCTGACCACTCGCCCCTTCCTCGCCCGGCCGCTGTTCTACATTCACCGTGCCAACACTGTGGACGCCATCGAAGCGGTCGTTACCACCCAGCGGGATCACGGCAACCGTGTCGAACGCAAAAACGCCCGTCTGAAATACACCGTGGACACCATGGGCATCGACGCCTTCCGCGCTGAAGTCGTCCGCCGCCTGCCCGGCCTCGAAACCTTCCCCGCCAAGGAAATCCAATTCGACACCGTCGAAGACAACCTCGGCTGGTATGAGCAGGGCGACGGCAAGCTCTACTGCGCCGTCTTTGTCTCCATGGGCCGCATTGATAACAAAGCGGATGGCCCCCAATACCGCGCGGGCTTCCGCGAGATCGCCGAAGTCATCAACTGCCCGATCATTGTCACCGCCAATACCAACCTCATCCTCGCCGACATCGACCCTGCGGATAAGGACAAAGTGGACGCCATCCTCGCCAAGCACGGCATCGTCCACGCCAACGACGCCGGCTTCACCCGTGCCCGAAAAGTCGCCCACGCCTGCGTCGCCCTGCCTACATGCGGCCTTGCCCTCAGCGAGTCTGAGCGCGCCCTGCCCGGCTTCATGGACAGCATTGACAGCACCCTGCGTGAGCTTGGCCTTGAGGACGAACCCATCCTCTTCCGCATGACCGGCTGCCCCAACGGCTGTGGCCGCCCCTACAACGCCGACTTCGGCTTCGTCGGCCGCGCCCCCAACAAATGGGCCATGTTCGTCGGCGGCAGTATCCGCGGCAACCGCCTCGCCGGCCTTGAGTACAAATCCGTCACGGGTGAAGAAATCCCTGGCAAAGTACGCGACTTCCTTGAGGCCTTCAAAAGCGAGCGCCAGAACGGCGAAATCTTTGCCGACTGGTTCGCCCGCGCCCGCCAGCTCGGACCCACACCCGCCGTTGAGCAGTTCCACATTGAACTCGCCGAACGCGCCGCCCGTCTGGCCGGGGAAAAAGCTGTCGCTGCCGAGTAGTAACGCCATCAACGGCGACCCCATCCTCCACCACCGTGCCCTTGCCCGACCCGCAAGGGCACGTTTTTTTTATCCCCACTCCCTCCCCTTGATCCCTCACCCTCCCAGCCCGCCGCAGTGGCTCACCCAGGACCAGTTCCACGCCTTTGCCACCGCAGGCACCAATGCCCACCGCATCGCCTCCGGTCCCGATGGCTGGATTGAGCGGCTCGCGGATGACCTTCTCCTCTCCTACAAAGACGAGCCCGCACGCGACCAACTCCTCACCGACCTCGACGCCTGGACCGCGGCCACCGGCTGGAGCCCGGTGCGCCTTTTCACCCGCTACCTCCCGGTCAAAAACGCCGACCGCATCTCTCCGCAATTGCACGCTGGAGACGCCTCCCTACCACTCACCACCGAGGTCACAGAGACCCATGTCCGGTACGCCCTCGACATCGCCGCAGGTTACAGCCACGGGCTGTTCTTGGATCAGCGGAGCAACCGCGCCAAACTGCGCGCCCTCCAGCCCCGCCGAGTCCTGAACACCTTCGCCTACACCTGCAGCTTTAGCGTCGTAGCCGCCCTCGCCGGAGCTCACACGACCAGCGTGGACCTCTCCCGTAAATCGCTCGACCGCGGCAAACAAAACTTCACCCTCAACGGCCTCGACCCTACCAAACACCGCTTCATCGCCGATGACGCGCTCGACCTCTTGCCCACCCTCTACAGTCGGGGTGAGCGCTTTGATGCCATCATCCTCGACCCGCCCACCTTCTCACGCGGCAACAACGGACGCCGCTGGCAGATCGAACAGGACCTTGAAGACCTCCTCAATGCCGCCCTCGACCTTGCCGCCCCCCGCTGCGCCGTCCTCCTCTCCACCAACTGCACCAAGATCGACGCCGCCACCCTCGAGCGCCGCGCCCGCCAGTGGGCCAAACTCCAGCGCCGCACGGCTGACTACACCCGCCCCACGCCGAACCCCGACTTCCCCACCGGGCACGGTGCCACCACCCTCTGGATGCACCTCCGCTGACCCCCACCCCCAAGCCACAGCGCCCCCAGAGGCGTGATGGCATTAACCTCAGGGATGATGCGCTGTGCCGCGTCACCCAAGCATCGCGCGCCAGCGCTTTGGACTGCGGAGATGGCGTCAGCCTTCACCGCTCTGGGGGAAGCCCACGCCTCACAAAAAACTGCGAAGAACCCAGTATTCCAAAGGCCTACGGCGTTCCTTTGCTGAGCCAGCATGTTGGACCCGGATTCCGCGATTCGAAGTGGCCTCCACCGCAGGGCAATCCACCGAAGCCTGGACGCCGCCACCGAAGCACTGTCGTCCTACGGCCTCCAATACCGGATTTCGGGTTAATCCCGCAGCTTCCGCTTCTCAGCTTTGGCTTGTTTCTTTTCCTTGGCAGTTTTTTGCGGCGCTTTCTTTTTCTCTTTCTTGGCGTCTTGAGCTTTCATGCGAGCAGTCTAGCGCCTCCTACGATCAAGATCAAATGCCAAGAGCGACACGCTATTTGTTGACCGCTTGCTGCCGAAATTGAAGGTACCCGCTGCGGATGGAGACGTAAGGGTCAATGGCGTCCCGCTTGGTGTCGTTGTAGGTGCCCAGCTGCGCGGGCAGCACGCGCAGGGTGTTGACGGAGGGCGGAATGGAAGTCCAATCATACTTGCCATACCAATAAATCCCCCAGTTGACGGGGTTCATGGCGTAGTCGCCCAGCAGTCCCACACCATCCCGCACACTGCTAGGACCCAGGATAGGGATGACGATGTAGGCCCCATGACCCATGCCCCATTTGGCAAAGGTCTTGCCGGTGTCTTCCTCCGGCAGATCCGCTAGCACTGGAAACTTATTTGAGATCCGAACAAGACCGCCGACGCCAAAAACAGTGTTGAGCAGGAACTTCTCGGTGTGCAGCCCCACGCGCTTGAACTTGCCCTGAAGGGCGCTGTTCACCACACGCACCGGGAACTTGACGTTTTCAAAGGCGTTGTCGATCCCTTTCCTTGCTGGACTCGGCAGGAGTTTCTCATAGCCCTTGGATAGTGGGCCGAGCAGGCAGAGATAAACCTTATCATTGAACCAGAAAGTGGCGCGGTTCAGCTTTTCAAGCGGGTCCGCCATGTCCACCACGGCGTACTCGTCCAGATCGTCGAAGGCCTCTCCTGACGCCTGCGTAGCATCTGGCGTCAGCGCCTTGTCACCCTCGGATGGTTTTGGAGTCGGCTGCATGGCAACGGGACCTGCCTCTACAAGCGCTCCCTTTTTTTTGCCGGTTGCGGCGCACTGCGTCAGCAGCGGCACACAAGCCAACACCATGAGTTTCAGACCAAGAGAGAGTTTTTTCATTCGGGTCGCCCTGCGGATTGTTCAAGGGAGCTCAAAACGGCGGCCACTCCGCCCCGTTTGAAAACGGGATCAAATTGACTCCGATAATTTGCGACCATGCTGACACCTTCGATCACCACGTCCGTGGTCCGCCATGCCTCCGCCTCCTCCAGGCGGTAGACCACACTGTAGCGGCTGCCTTGATACTGTGTCGTCGTGGAAACGTCCACCCTCCCTGCGGCAGGCGCGGCTGCCGACTGGTAATTCACTTCTGGCTGCACACCGATGGTGAATTTGCTGCCATAAGAACGAATGATGAGCTTGGTGAACAGAGCGATTGCCTTGCTCTGTTCATCGGGCTTGAATTGACGCCATCCAGGACCAATGGCTCGGCGGGTCATCACATCAAAGCTGATGTGCTTGTTCAACACAGGACCAATGCGCTGCATCAGCGTGTTTTTATCCTTGGCCTTTCGCGCCAGATCCAAGACCTCATCGACCGCGCTGCGGAGACGAGTCTGTGCTTGTTCTAGTGTCGTGGCTGCTGTGAGAGTACTTAGCGGCACGGCTGCCAGGAAAGTCAGTAGGAGTCGGCGTTTCATGGGACGGTAGAGGCTTCGGACTCGCTTTCTTTGTCGAGACTGCCAAAGGCCATCTTGCCAATCAATGACTCGATATCAACTGAGGATTCCGTCAACGTGATGCGCTCCCCTGGACTCAGATTTGTCTCGTCCGCCCCCGGCGAAAGAAGAATGAATTTGTCACCGATGAGTCCCGTGGTCTTGATGGAGGCCATGGTGTCTGTCGGAAGCTTCAGTCCAGACAACACCGTCACCGTGACAATGGCACTGAAATCCTCAGGATCGACGCGAATCGCCTCCACCCGCCCCACCGGCACGCCTGCCACATGTACACTGCCGCCTTTATTGAGGCCGCTAGCACTGGCAAATCGCGCCTCCAATTGATAGGTATCGCCCCCCAAAAGCGCGCCTGACCCCAGTTTGACGGTGAGGTAAAACACGGCACCAAGTCCCAGCAGCACAAAGCCTCCGACAAGATATTGCAATTGGGTCTGTTTCATGAGTCGTCTGTATCAATGGTGTCACCTTGGTGCAGGGAAGCAAGTGCTCGTGCCAAGTCTTCCGCACTATCCCGAAAGCCACGCACGACTTCATGCGTGGAGGCTGCAAAATCAGCCGACGTTCCCTGGAAGACAATGCTTCCCGAATCCAATAGCGCGACCCTGTCCGCCGCCGCTAAAGCCTCTGGCACATCATGCGTCACCACCAGAGCAGTGAAACCAAACTGCCTTTGGTACTTGGCGATCATTGTAAACACCGCATTACGCCTGAGCGGGTCCAAGCCTGCCGTCGGCTCGTCAAACAGCACCACCTCTGGCCGCGTCACGATGGCCCGCGCCAGCGCTAACCGCTTTTGCATCCCACCAGAGAGCTGACCAGGATACCGGTCCGCATGGACCTCAAGTTCAAGCTGCCGCAGCGCCTCCATGCTCCGCTCATGCACCTCTTGGGATGATAAATCCGTCGTCTGCTCCAACGGCAACGCCACGTTTTCCAACGCCGTCAGGGAATCAAATAAGGCGTTGCTCTGAAACAGAAAGCCGCATCGCCGCCGAAAATCTTGCCTCGCTGCTGTATCGCCCTTGCCCAAAAGACGTCCATCAAAGAAAATTTCACCCGCATCAGGATTGATCACTTCAGCCAAGCACTTGAGAAAGACCGACTTGCCCGAACCGCTGCGCCCCAGCACCGCCACTAGGCTTCCCCGCGGCACCTCTAGACTTGCACCCGACAGCACCACGTTGTCACCGAATCGCTTATGCAACCCTTCAATTTTGATGAGCATCTCCTGGGGTTTGTCAGTCATGTCTTCAGATCAAAAAGGAGGTGATGACATAATCCACGGCCAAAACCAGGATTGACGACTGCACCACCGCCCGTGTCGTCGAGGCACTGACCGCTCGCGCGCCTGTACCCGCCCGGCTGAGATGCGCATTGAAACCATGATAGGCGCACAGTGAAATGGTCAGCAGTCCAAAGGTCACCGCCTTGATCAGGCACTCCTTCACATCCCTCAACTCCACCGCACGCTCCACCGCCGACCAATAAATGCCAGGCTCAAGCCCCAGCAGCATCGACCCCGAGACACTGCCCCCCCACAAACCGACGCAGCAAAACAAAGCTGTCTGCATGGGAAACACCACCAAAGCCGCTAGCAGCCTCGGCGTTACCAGATAGGCGTGACTGCTGACCCCCATGGTATCCAGCGCGGCAATCTGCTCGGTATTGCGCTGAATCCCAAGCTCCGCCGCCAATGCCGAACCCGCCTGTCCCACCAGCATCAGCGCCGCCAACACCGGCCCCAATTCCCGCACGATGCTCAAAGAAACCAGGGTACCCAACAGACTCTCGGATCCAAACCGATTCAAAACATAATACCCCTGCAAACCCAGCACCAAACCCGTGAACAACCCAACGATCAAAATCACCGGTAAGCATCGTACTCCCTGCTCAAACATCGCCCGTACCACTCGGCGACCCAGCTTTCGCGAACCAACGGCTGATCGTAAAGATCTCCCAGTGAAAAGAGTCAAGCTGCCCAATGATTGGACGATCTCAAGAGTATGTCTGCCGACGCTTCGAACCATTGATTTATCCCTCCTCGCTCAACCCAAAGACCATTGCAACGCCAAAGCATCAGATTCAGCCCACAAACCTGATTACAACCCTGAAATCCAGCCCCATGGTGCGTCACCCATGTCCCTCCTCGAACGTCTCTTCTCCATCGCTTCAGTCCGCAAGACGATCTGGCGGCTGTGGTATCCCTTCCTGACGCGCCGTCTTCGTGGAGAAGGTGTCCTTTTCCTCAACTATGCCTTTGAAAGCGAGCCTCCAGTCGACCTGGAATTGCAAGCCAGTGACGAAGACAACCGCGCCTGCATCCAACTTTATCATCACGTCGCTTCCCAGGTCGATCTTCAGGGTAAGGAGGTACTAGAAATCAGCAGTGGGCATGGCGGTGGTGCCTCCTGGATCACTCGCCATCTCGGCCCCTCCAAATACACCGGCCTTGACCTCAACCCGGCCGGCATCCACTTCTGCCAGCAGCACTATCGTGTCGCCGGTCTCCAGTTCCTCCAAGGAGACGCCCAAAAGCTCCCCTTCCCCGACGCTTCTTTCGACGCAGTCATCAACGTCGAAGCTTCCCACTGCTACCCCGATTTCCCGGCATTCCTCTCAGAAGTCGCCCGCATCCTTCGTCCCGGAGGTCATTTTCTCTATGCCGACTTTCGTTTCAGCGATGGCTTTGAGGCCTGGGAAACCGCGCTCGCTCAAGCCCCGCTGCATCGCCTCCAAACGCGTGATATCTGTGAGCAGGTCCTGCGCGGCATGGAAAGCAATGCCCT
>JBIIUD010000086.1:0-7699 GCA_044340175.1 Verrucomicrobiaceae bacterium | reverse complement strand
CGTCGCCACTGCACCTACCCTCAGCACCCGTCGCCGATCTGCTCGTCGTTGCTGCAACGTGTCCACCAGGTCATCCCCCAGTCGAAAAATCGATTCCGCGTGAGCCAGCGTCATGCGCCCAGCTTCCGTCAGAACCAGACTCTTGTGCTCCCGGTCAAACAGCGCGTGACCCAAGGATTCCTCCAGCTTTTTTAACTGCACACTGAGCGCCGATTGCGACAAATTCAATTGCCGCGCCGCCCTTGTTAGACTGCCCTCCTTAGCAATGGCATGAAAATAGCGCAGATGATGAAAGTTCAATTGCATGCCTCGATCCATAGATCAAAACGAATGATTTTTCAAGAAACATGAATTGGAACGAACTTCCATTCGCCCACTAAGTGAGGTTCGATGTTTTCCACCGCAGCTGCTCCCCTGCTCTCCGCCTCCGCCGCTCTCCTCGCGCCGGTGCTCCTTCTTTCCCTCTGCTTCATTCCTGCTGCGACTGCCCGCCGCCATGGCCGCGCTGCCGCCAAGTGGACCGCCCGCCTCGCCGCTTTCTCATTCCTCCTCGCCGTCATCGCAGCCATCGGCCTCGCCATCGCAGGCCCCGTTCATCTCCGTCTCTTGGGGCAGGGCGCCATCGGCCTGAGTCTCCGTCTTGACTCCCTCTCCGCCATCATGCTGGTGCTCGTCGCCTTCCTCGGCGCTGTGGTCACTCGTTACTCCGTCAACTACCTGGATGGCGATCCCCGCCATGGCCGATTCTCTCAGGGCCTCGCCGCCACCATCGCCTGCGTCCTCATTCTCGTCCTCTCCGGCAACCTGGGACAGTTCGCCGTCGCCTGGATCGCCACCAGCCTCACGCTCCACAAACTGCTCACCTTCTACCCAGAACGCCAAGAAGCCGTCGCCGCCGCCCGCAAAAAGTTCTTCGTCAGCCGCCTCGCTGAGGCTTGTGTCCTGCTCGCCGTCCTCCTTGTCTGGCAGCGCTTCGGCACCCTTGAGTTCGATCAACTCTTCGCCAAAGCCTCCGAACTCGCAGGCACGCCTTCCCCGGGCGTCGGCTGGATCGCGCTGCTTCTCGTTATCGCCGCCCTCCTGAAATCCGCTCAATTCCCCTTTCACAGTTGGCTCCCCGAAACCCTGGAAGCGCCTACCCCCGTCTCCGCCCTCATGCATGCCGGCATCATCAATGCCGGTGGCTTTCTCATCGTCCGCCTCAGCCCGCTGGTCTCTTTGGCACCCGCCGCCTTGAATCTGCTCGCCATCGTGGGTGCCCTCAGCGCCATCCTTGCTTCCCTCGTTATGATGACTCAGACCAGCATCAAACGCTCGCTCGCCTGGTCAACCGTCTCCCAAATGGGCTTCATGATGCTTCAATGCGGCCTCGGTGCGTTCGCTCTCGCCGTGCTTCACATCATCGCCCACTCCCTCTACAAATCCTACGCTTTCCTCTCCTCGGGCAGCATCCTCGCCCTCGCTAAAGCCGCCTGGACACCCTCTGGCAAACCCGCCGCACACCCCGCTCTTCTGGTCTTTATCCTCAGTGTCGCCGGCATTCACTTCACTTCCGATCCTGGCCTTCTCGTTCTTGCCTCCGTCTTCATGATGGCGCTGGCCTTCATGCTCTGGAATCTCTGGAGCACCCGCTTCCCTTCACGCCTCGCGACCTGGGGCGTGCTCGCCGCCACAGGCATCGCCTGCGCCTGGTTCGCCGCCCACCATGCCGCCTACACCCTGCTCGGTGATGCCCTGCCCACCTACAGCCCTGTTCGTAGCCCCGCTGAACTCGCCGTCATGGGTAGCGTCGTCCTGCTTTTCATGGTCGTCCTCCTGTTCCAAGCCTGCCTCCCTTCCCTCTCCACCCGTCCCGCCTTCCGCCGCCTCTACATCCACGCTGCCAACGGCTTCTACATTGGCACCCTCGCCCATCGCCTCACCCGCCGCCGCAGTCACCTCCAGCCCCGCACCGCCTGACCCAGCTCCCCACTCTTTCTCTCTGCCCCGGCTCATCTCCCCCATGAACACCCTTTTCCCCTCTCTCTCCCCTCACTCGGCGGCGCTTAACCATGACGCCTGCCTCGCCCTAGCCCAAACCGCCGCCACCCGTATCCCGCCCCTCTGGCCGCTCCAAAACTTCGTCGCCGTCAATCCCTTCCTCGGATTCAGCCAAAATCACTTTGTCGACACCTGCGCCCTCCTCGACCGCGTCGCCCGCCAGCCCGCCCTCATGGAGCCTGCCTTCTTCGACTCCAAATTCCGCTCCGGCGCCATCACCGAGTCCGATCTCGAAGCCGCCCTCAACCTCGCCATCGAGCATCTGCCCGTCGAATCCGCTATCAACGTCCCCACCCTGACCGTCACTCACCTCAAGCTCTGGCTCCACGGCACGCCTTCCGATTCCCCCCAAAAACCCAGCATTCATACCCTCGCCGATTTCTTCGACGCCACCCACGGCACCGCCTGGAATCAGACTTTCATCAGCGAGATCTCCAAGCACTGCTCCGCTTTCTTCGATGAAGGCCAGTCTGTCTGGCGCATGCCTTGGTCCTCCCAAAACCTCTTCACCGCCTGGAAAGAAGCGGCTTCTATCGACGCCAATCTCGACCTGCTCGGTCTCAAAGGTTTTCGCAGCTTCGTCGCCAGCCTTCCCGCCTCAGCAGACATCGCCCTGCCGCGCTTGCTCAGCAAACTGAGCCTTCCCAACGCCGCTACCGGAGACTACCTGCACAGCTTGCTCCTCTCCGTTTTCGGCTGGAGCGCCCATGTTCAGTATCGCGTCCGTGAAAACGGCCTCAACGGCATCCCGGACAACTCCCTCATTCAGCTCCTCGCCATCCGCCTCGCCCATGATGCCGCCTTAGCATCGCTGAAGTCCGACGCCGGTCTCCTTGCCGAATGGACCCAATCACTCGATACCGCCACCACCTGTGCGCCCTCCGAGGACCTCGCTAGCCAATACATCTGGCAACTCGCCAGCGAGCTCGCCTACCAACGCCGGCTCATCCAAGGCCTTCAAAAAACCCGACCCATCCCGGTCGAATCCACCCGCGCTGCTGTCCAGGCCGTTTTCTGCATCGACGTCCGTTCCGAAGTCTTCCGCCGCTCCCTGGAACACGCCGCACCCGGCATCGAGACACTCGGCTTCGCCGGCTTCTTCGGCATGGCCATCGAGCACATCCCGCTCGGCTATCAGCACGGCGATGCCCAGTGTCCCGTCCTCCTCACCCCCAAATACCGCATCCGCGAGCGCCTCACCGGAGCCAGCACCGCCCAGGAAACCCGCGTGATCAGTCGCTCCCTCTCCCTGCGCAGGCTCCGCCACGCCTGGAACGCCTTCAAAACCTCCGCCGTCTCCTGCTTCTCCTTCGTCGAGGCCGTCGGCCTGGGTTTCGCCGCCAAACTGATCCGCAACACCTTCTTTACTCCCAGCCATTCGAAACACCAGCCCTCCAGCACCGCCCCCCACATCCACACCAGTGCCTGCCAGCACAGCTGCTCCCACGACCACTCCGACGAAACCGGCATCCCCACCGCAGACCAGCTCACCCTCGCCCACGGCGCTCTCCGCCACATGGGCCTCACCTCCGACTTCGCCCGCGTCGTCCTCCTCTGCGGCCATGGCAGCGAATCCACCAACAACCCCTACGCCGCCGGTCTTGACTGCGGGGCCTGTGGCGGTCACTCAGGCGAAGCCAACGCCCGCGTCGCCGCTGCCCTCCTCAACCTTCCTCACGTACGTGAAGGCCTTCGCTCCCTGGGCGTCGTCATCCCCACCGACACCCACTTCATCGCCGGCCTACACAACACCACCACCGACGAGGTCACTCTCTTCGACCACGACACCTTGCCCGAATCCCACCACGAGGATCTCCACCGCCTCCAGTTCTGGCTGCACAGCGCCGCCAAAGAAACCCGCAGCCAACGCGCCGCCTCCCTGGGCATCCGCTCCGACCTTGGCCTCACCCTCGACAGCCGTGTCATTGAGCGCGCCGCCGACTGGTCGCAAGTCCGTCCCGAGTGGGGCCTAGCAGGCAATGCCGCCTTCATCGCCGCCCCACGGGAGCGCACCCGCCACCTCAACCTCGGTGGCCGCGTCTTCCTGCACAACTACCACCACGAGCGCGACACCGCCAATGCCACTCTCGAGCTCATTCTGACCGCCCCCATGATCGTCGCCAGTTGGATCAACCTCCAATACTACGGTTCCACCGTGAACAACGACCTCTTCGGCAGCGGCAACAAAGTCCTGCACAACGTCGTCGGCACCCTCGGCGTTTGCCTCGGCAATGGCGGCGACCTCCGCACCGGCCTTCCCCTGCAGTCCTTGCACGATGGTGAAAAATGGGTCCACGATCCCCTCCGCCTCAGCGTCTTCATCGAAGCCCCTCGCGAGCACCTCAGCCTCGCCCTCAGCCGCCATCCCGAAGTCGCCCACCTCGTGAACAACGCCTGGATTCACCTCTTCGCCATCGAGCCTGACGACGGCCAAATTTTCCGCTGCCTCCCGGACCATCGGTGGACCCCTGTCGGCTAAAGAGCCGCACAAACAGAGAGACCCTGGCGGGTGGGCGACGGGAGACGCTCACCCGCCTTTTTCTTGGAGGCACGACCATTCGGGATTGATTCCCTTCGCCAAACCATCTTGGCGCCTGCTAGGGGGATCCCTCCAGTTTTCCAATGACCTCAAAGCTTTGAGCAATCCATGCTCAAGCCCATCAAGTGCCTCCAATATCGGATTTCGGACAGGCCCAAGGGAAGACATCTTGCTTCACAATGATCCAAGGAGCCTTGGATGGTGAAGAAGGGCCGCACAAGGAAGGCAACGTCACTTCTCCACCATCATTCACTGTCCAGCATAGACTACTTCTCCAGCGGATGCTGTTTGAGCAGTTCGTCGGTCATGAAGAACATGACGCGACCAGGGTTGGCGGCGCGGACAGCTTTGACTTGGTCAGGCTTGATGGCGGTGGCTTGATTGCCGAAGCTGTTGCGCACGAAGGTCAGCACGGCGGCCATTTCGTCGTCCTTCAACATGCCGCCAAAGGGCGTCATCGGAACTTGGCCGTCGTATTTCTTCCCATTGATTTCCAAGGGGCCCATCAGGCCATACAAGGCGAGCTTGATGAGGCGATCAGGACTACCTGCCACCCAAGGACTTTTCTCCAACGAGGGGAACGCAGGGTCGAGGCCCTTGCCATTCGGCTGGTGGCAGGTGCTGCAGTGGCCTTCACGGAAATAAACCTTCTGCCCAGCCATGTACTGCGCCTTCTCTTGTGAATTGAGGTGGGCGGGTGCGGGGATCTCAGCAAACTCCGGCTTCTCGACTTCAACAACTCCCGCCAAACGATCCGCAGACGTTTTGACCGCCCCCTGACTCCACACATCTAGCGGTTTCGTCCCAGCGATGGCGACGATTTTCTTGGCCGCTGGGATGTCGGGCAACCATGAAGCAGCAACAGTGGCTTCAAGGCGAACGCGACCATGATCGTCGGCGGCAGCTTTTTCGAGCAGTGCGGCGTGGTCTGGAACCTGATGATAGGTGTAGCGTAAAACACGAACAGCCGCCGCACGAGCATGGAAGTCCGGGGCTGTCAGCATCTCCCGCAGCAGTCCGTCATCGACTTGATTCATGCCCCAGGTGACCCAAAGAGCTTCGAGCTTGGCATGGACTTCGGTTTGCTTAGCGGCCCAGGCTTTCACCGCAGGCAGGACCTCGCTGGCAGGGCGACCCCGCAGCTCACGACGGGTGCGATACCGAGTGCGCAGTTCGGGTTCCTTCAAATTCTCCAACAGGGTGGCAATCGGCGCGCCTTCCACTTGGGCAGGCTTCACCAGTGGCCGCGACGGATAGGTGATGCGGTAGATCCGACCATGCACATGGTCGCGGAACGGATCACGCGCGTTGTGCTGCATGTGACCGATGAGCACGTTATGCCAATCAATCACGTAAAGGGAGCCATCTGGGGCAAACTCAAGATCGACGGGGCGGAAGTTGCCATCTTTGCTAACGAGCAGGTCCTGGCGGAACTTGGTCTTCCAGCCGGTGCCATCATCTTCAATCTGATGCTGCTTGATGCCGAGGAAACCGATGGCGTTGGCTAGGATGATGTCACCCTGCACCTCATCCGGGAAATGGCGTGAGGAGACGATCTCCAAACCGGACGTCGGGCGCACTTTGTGGTCGGAGGGAATCAAATCCGGTGTTGAGGGCGTTTTGCTGCCGAACGCAGGCTTCACCGAGACGGGCAGCATCCAGTTCATGCTGGTGCCGGAGGTGTGCAGAAAGAAGTCCTGACCCCAGGCATCAAACACGGCGCCCCAAGGATTCGGAATGCTCAGCTGCGCCGTGCGCTCCAGCAGTCCGCGCTGCGGGCTGTAGCGGAAGAAGCCACCGTCCACACAACGCACCGGACCATACGGCGTCTCGACGTTCGAGTGCAAGAACACCCCTTCACACATGATGAAGGCCCCACTCGGGTCCGCTGTGTAGGCGCTGATGGCGTGGTGGGTGTCATGCGTGTCAAAGCCACCCAAAACAATCTCTGTCCGGTCGGCTTTGTCATCGCCATCGGTGTCCTGAATCAGCACCAGATTCGGCTCCTGCGAAACATAGACCCCTTCTGGCGCAAACTCGAACCCGATAGGCAAATGCAGTTTGTCAGCAAACACCGTCTCCTTGTCAGCCTTGCCATCACCATTGGTATCCTCGTAAATCAAGATCTTGTCATCTGGCAGCGCGTCGCCTGGACGATAGTGCGGGTATGTCGGCATGGTGGCGACCCAGAGGCGGCCTTTGTCATCAAACGAAAGCTGCATGGGATTGGCGAGATTGGGGAATTCTTTCTCGCTCGCGAAAAGCGCGACCTTGTAACCCTCCGGCACGGTCAGGGACTTCTCTGCGTCCTCGCCATACAGATACTCCTTGCTGCCATTCTTCACACTGGGCTGATAGTTGGTCGGGACCTCTGGCAGCTGGTGCGTCTTGCTATCATCGACCTTCAAATCCTTTTTCTTCGCAGCAGCGACCTCATAGATCAAGGTGTCTCGAAGCGCGGTCATCTCGCGCGTCTTCTTCACCTCATCAGGGTAGTTTTGCGGGCCAAACGGATTGTAGCGTTGACCGTGCGTGTGCACACCGTTGATGAGGTTGTAATCATTGTTCCAAAAGTAGTCCTTGGCTTTCACCGCCGCATTCACCAAGGCCGGGTCCGCCTTTGACTCACGTGATTGATGACCATAAAGCCCTGTCGCCAGGATCTCGGCGATCTGTTGGTAGCCCTCATCATTCGGCACGAATCCACCCGTGGTCAGCGGTTTCTCCGACTGGGCGTAGAGCGCTTTGGTGGGAGAGAACAGATCGATGAAGGTCAGCCCATTCTTCTTGGCCACCGTTTCCACCGCCGCCGAATACAGAATCAGGTTGGCATTCTCCTTGTCACCCTTCGGCAGATCGCGGAGCGCAGACTGGTTTTCGAAGGCGATGGGAGAGACCAACACCAACCTTGGCGCAGCTTGACCGTTGTAAGCCTTACTCAACGTATGCTTCACCCAGGCATCCAATTCCGCTTCAAAGTTACCGACCTTGTTGGGTCCGTCGAAGGATTCGTTGTAGCCGAAGAACGCCACGATGGTATCCGCCTTCAGATGCGTGAGCCATTGGTCGGGCGTGGGGAAGAAGCCTTTGCCATGATGCACATTCTTGTCAGGATGAAAT
>JBIIUD010000085.1:0-7712 GCA_044340175.1 Verrucomicrobiaceae bacterium | reverse complement strand
AGCTTCGGCCGTATCTCGAAGCCTAAGCGGCTGGGCGAAAGGGCAGCTTTTGGCTACTTTTCTCCAGCATCCCGCAAGACACGATCTTCCAAGTGATCCGAGATCCAGAAGCGCGCTTTGGTTCTTAACTCCCGCAGCACGGTCCCGATCACGGAGATCAGGCCCTGTTTCTTCGCTTCAACCAGGCAGCCTAATGTGCCGGTGTAAAGGAGGCTGCTGGTAGCGGCAATCTCACGCGCTCCGAGATCGTCTAAAAGCAGCAGCGAGCCGGGATGCTCCATCGCCAGCGCCAGACACTCCGCCTCCCCCGGATGGACGCGTGTCGTCAGGCTCTTGACGAGCAGGAAATCTGCCACCGCCATTGTTTCCACGAAGGGCAGCGAGGCAACCCGGGCAGCGTGTGGGAACAGCAGGGACTTCGCTGCCAGTTCATCCGCGACCGCTGGCGGGATGACGAGGGTTCGGAATAAGACCTCCAACACATCCAACCTGCCGATCTCGGCGAAGTTGATGAGCGGGGTGGTGTTCGAGATGATCATGGGGCTTTCCATGCTGCGAGGTTGCTGAGATCTTGCTCGTAGTCCGGTTCATCGAGGGGTTGGGAAATGCCACGCTCCCCCAGCATGTGTTGAAACTCGGCCTTGCCCATGCCGGCCATCCGGCAAGCTGGGGCACCTGCCAGAATGCCATCTGAGAAAAGTGCCGCCGCTAGCCTGCGTCGCAATTCGTCGTGCAACTCCCGCGGTGGGATGCGCACGCCGACCAGAGATTCCCCGGGCAAAGTGAGGAGCATGTTTTGCATGGGTTTTTTTAATCGACAGAGATGGCGCTGTCACTTCCCATTTTACGGGTGAAGCTTGTGGCGGGGCGTGGGAGGGAAGGATTTCTAGAGCGAATGGACGTCCACCCCCGGCAGCAGGGCTGCCCTGGCTGGAAAGCGGCAGCAGGCTGCGCGCAGTCCATGTCCATGTCCATGTCCGTGGGGCTGCGCCCGGTCAAGGCGTGGCTTTGATCCAGGCGGTGAGGCGCTGGTCGAGGAGGTCGAGGGGGAGGGGGCCGGGGAGGAGCAGGGCGTCGTGCAAGGCGCGGATGTCGAAGCGGGGGCCGTGGGCTTTTTCGGCGCGGGCGCGGAGGTCGCGGATTTTGAGCTGGCCGATCTTGTAAGCGAGGGCTTGGCCGGGCCAGGCGATGTAGCGGTCCACTTCGGTGATGACGTCGAGCTCGGTCTTGGGGCAGCTGGCGAGGAAGTAATCGATGGCCTGCTGGCGGGTCCATTTTTGGTGATGGATGCCGGTGTCGAGCACGAGGCGGACGCTGCGCCAGAGGTCATAGACGAGTTGGCCGAGGTGATCGTGCGGGTCGCTGTAGAGACCGAGTTCGTGGCCGAGGGTCTCGGCGTAGAGGGCCCAGCCTTCGACATAAGCGGTGAAGTGGAGGTGGCGGCGGAACTCGGGCACGCCGGTCTGCTCCTGGGCGAGCGCGATTTGAAAGTGATGGCCAGGGATGGACTCGTGCAGGGTGAGGGCCATCATTTCCCACTTCGGTCGCATGTGCGGGGCATGCAGATTGACGGTGAAAACGCCGGGGCGACTGCCGTCGGTGGCGGGTCGCTGATAGTAAGCGGTGCTGGTGTGGGGGGCGGACTTCGAGGGGATTGAGGCGACTGTTATGGGGGTCTTGGGGAAGGTGCGGAAGAGGCGGGGGAGGAGTGGCTCGATCTTATCGACGAGGTTTTCATAGCCGCCGAGGAGTTGGTGGCCAGTGTCGTAGAAGAAGCTGGGGTGGGTGCGAAGGCGGGTGAAGAAATCCGCCTGAGTGCCGCGGAATTTGAGCTTGGTTTGGAGCGTGGTGAGCTCGGTGAGCAGTCGCTTCACTTCGGCGAGGCCGATAGCGTGGATCTCGTCCGGGGTGAGGGCGGTGGTGGTGTGGTGGCGGACGATGAGGGCGTATTTCTCAGCGCCGTCGGGCCACTGCCAAGCACCGATCTGGGGCAGGCAGGCGGGGAGGTATTCGCTGCGGAAGAAGGTGTCGAAGCGCTGGTAGGCGGGCAGAACGTGATCGCGGATGGCGGTGCGGGCTTCCTGGACGAGTCGCTGACGGTCGGCCTCCGGAAGGGTGAAGGGGATTTTCCTGAACGGGGCATAGAAGGGGCTGTCCTCGGGGCGGGTGGGGAGTTGTTTCTTCAGGGGGTCGAGCACGCGCTCGATGACGCTGCGGGGCTGGGTGATGCCGAGGCGGATGCCCTCGCGGAGGAGGGCGATGGTGGCATCAGTGTGGTGGGGGAAATCGCGCAGCAGGCCGAGCCAATGTTCGAAGTGGGCGACTTCTTTGAAGGGGAGGGCAGAGGCGTGTTCGTCAGCGAAGTGGAGGCCACTGCGGGGGCTGAGGGCGAGGGTGTGCAGCCCGGCGTCGTGTTGTTCGAGCGTTTGTGTGGCCTGATGGCGGAAGAGAGTAGCGCTGAGGTGATCGTCTGGGGTGAGGTCGGGAGGGGTGGCGAGGAGGGAGTCGAGCTCGGTGAGGGCGGTGCGGAGTTGGGCGGTGTCTTCGGCCTGGGCGGCGGGGGAGACGTCTGGCCAGCGGGGCGGGGCGTCGGCTCGGCCAAGGCTGGCGGCCCAGGTGGGTTGGCGGACCATGGTGTGCTGCCATTCTTTGTCAAAGAAGGCGGCAAGCGCCGGGTGGGTAGCGGAGACGGACTGGACCAGGGTGAGCAGGCCGCAGAGGAGGGCGGTGGCGGCTTTCATGAGGGGGAGGATGATTTGTTTTCGATTTGACCCCAAGAAGAATTGAATGGCAATCGTGATGATGTGGTCTGACAGTCTCTTATCACGCCATGAAAACTTCTTTTTTCCTTGTCTCTTTGTTGGGTGCGGGTGCGGCTTTGGCCCAGCCTTCGTTGACGGTTTACAATCAGAACTTCGCGGTGGTTCGGGATACGGTGGAGGTGACGCTGATCCCGGGGGTGAATGAGTTGCGGTATGCAGGGGCGACGGCGGCGGTGGAGCCGGAGTCGGTCATCCTGCGTGATCCGACGGGGAAGATTGCCTTTCAAATCCTGGAGCAGAGCTATCGCAACGATCCGGCGGATGAGGCGCTGCTGCTGAAGCTGTATGAGGGCAAGGAGATCGAGTTCGAGGTGGAGGCGGGGGAAGGGCGCAAGACGCTGGTGAAGGGGAAGATCGTGCGGGCAGGTGATCCCTCGCCGATCATCGAGCTGGACAAGCGGCTGCTGTTTGAGCTGCCGGGGCGGCCTTGGTTTCCGGCGCTGGGGGACAACACGATTTTGCAGCCGACCCTGACTTGGCAGCTCAATGCGGCGGCGAATGCGCAGGGGCCGCTGGAGCTCGCTTATGTGACGGGCGGACTGAGCTGGAGTGCGGATTACAACCTGGTGCTACCGGAGAAGGGGGACGTCTTTGACATGGTGGCCTGGGTTTCCGTGCAGAATCAGAGTGGGAAGACGTTTCAGGAGGCGAAGCTGAAGCTGATGGCGGGGGATGTGGCGAAGGTGGACAGCTCGAGACTGCACAAGTCGGGACGGGGTGAAATGATGGCGTTTGCCGCGGCCATGCCGATGGACGATCAAGTGACGGAGAAGACCTTTGATGATTTCCACCTTTACTCGGCGGCTCGGCCGGTGACGCTTTTGGATAAGGAGACGAAGCAGGTGGAGTTTGCGCGGGCGACGGGGGTGAAGTCGGAGCGGTTCTATGTTTATGACGGGTCCGGGCTGAGTCCTTACGGGGGCAACATGCCGCTGTATGGCGAGGGCGACTACGGTGGGGCGGAGGGGAATAAGAAGGTGGCGACGTTTGTGGAGTTCAAAAACAGCAAGGAGAATCAACTGGGGATCGCGCTGCCAAAGGGGCGGGTTCGGTTTTACCGGGCGGACGGGGAGCAGTTGCAATTCACGGGGGAGGTGAACATTGATCACACGGCAAAGGACGAACTGCTGCGTTTTCAGACGGGGTTTGCGTTTGACTTGGTGGGCGAGCGGAAGCGGATGAACTTCACCAAGCACCCGAACCGGGACGAGGCGACCGAGTCTTTTGAGATCACGGTGCGGAATCGCAAGGAAGAAGCGACAGAGATCCGTGTGGTGGAGCATCTGGCGCGCTGGGCCAACTGGGAGGTGACGGAGAAGACGCAGGAGTTCACGAAGACGAACGCTCAGACGATTGAGTTCCGGGTGCCGCTTGCGGCCGGGGAGGAGAAGGTGGTGAGCTACACGGTGAAGTACACTTGGTGAGAGTTGATTCGAGAGGGCACACGCCTGGGACAGGCGTGGTACGTTTTGGTGCGAGCCAGCGGCTCGCACCACGGGGCAGGGTGAGAGATTTCAAAAGGTCGAAATTTCTGCTTGCCCGGGCGGAAGGGGTGTGGAAGTATCCCGGCCCGTTTTTACGGTTCACCTTTCATTTGTTTCGTTATGTCTTACGCAATCATCAAAACCGGCGGCAAACAGTATAAAGTTTCCGTTGGCGACAAATTCGATGTCGAAAAACTCGAAGTAGCTGCTGGCGAAAACGCTGTTTTCGATCAAGTTCTGGCCGTGGGTGAGGGCAGCAGCCTGAAAGTGGGCACGCCTATCGTCGAAGGTGCCAATGTGGTCGCCAAGGTCGTCAACCAGCATCGCGGTGAGAAGGTCGTGGCCTTCAAATTCAAGAAGCGTAAGGGCTACCACCGCACGGTGGGTCATCGCCAGTCGCTGACCTGCGTGGAAATCGTTTCCATCAACGCTTAATTTCTCAACCAACCCCAAGTTTCCCAGGAGGACTGATTTATGGCTCACAAGAAAGGTCAAGGTAGTGTCAAGAACGGACGCGACAGCAATAGCAAGCGTCTCGGTGTGAAAAAATACGGCGGTCAAGCCGTGATCGCTGGCAACATTCTGATTCGTCAGCGCGGCACGCGTTGGGTGGCAGGTGCCAATGTCGGTATGGGCAAGGACCACACGCTTTTCGCTCTGACTCCAGGCAAAGTGCGCTTTGACCGTGATGGCAAGCGCATCAATGTCGATCAGTTGGTGGTTGAGGCCTGAGTGAGCCGAACTTCCATACAGTGAATTTGAAAAGCGGACTTCGGTCCGCTTTTTTGTTGGCTGGCTTGGGACTTGTGAAAGGGGGTGTGCCGTGCTTTGGGTGAGGATGCGCTTGATGTCCAGCCTGACTGTCCGTGCCCTAGTGGGATTCGGTGTTTTGGTGGCTATTGGTGGGGCGGTGGAGGGGGCGGTGCCGGTGCCGGTGCCGGTGCCGGTGCCGGTGCCGGTGCCGGTGCCGGTGCCGGTGCCGCCGAAGCGGGCCTATGGCTCAAAATCGAACGTGCTTTTCATCATCGCGGATGATCTGCGGGATTACCCAGGCTGGATGAAGGGCCATCCGCAGAGCGTGACGCCGAACATGGATGCGCTGGCGCGGCGTGGGATGCGGTTTACCAATGCGCACTGCAATTATGCCCTGTGCAATCCTTCGCGCACCTCCATGCTGACGGGGTTGCTGCCGAGCAGCAGTGGGGTGTTTGGCAATGAACAGGATTGGCGGCGCAGTGTGGCGGTGGCGGGTAAGCCGACCTTGCCGAGATATTTCAAAGAGAATGGCTGGCTGACAGCTGCGGGAGGGAAGGTGTTCCATGCGAATCATGGGGGGCCGGAGGGGCGGCTGGCCGGGTGGCACGGAGGGCGGCGGGGCTTTGAGGAGGATGCAGCCTGGATGCAGCGCTTTCCCAAGGCGGGTGTGCAGATCCCGAGACTGCCCGTGGCGACAGGACGAAACTTCAATGGGCTGGACATCTGGCACTGGGACTGGGGTTGCGTCGATCTGAAGGATGAGGAAACCGATGACGGGCAGGTGGTGGCATGGGCGGCGGATTTTCTGCGCGAGAAGCAGAGACGGCCGTTTTTCCTGACGGTGGGGCTTTATCGGCCGCACTCGCCCTGGTATGTGCCGCAGAAGTACTTTGATCAAGTGCCGGCGCTGGAGGAGATCGTTTTACCGGAGGTGAAGAAAGATGATCTGGATGACCTGCCAGAGGCGGCGCGGGTGCGTTTGACGGAGCATTCGAAGGTCGTGGAAAAGGGGCTGTGGAAGAGCGCGGTGCGGGCTTATCTGGCGAATGTGCGCTTTTGTGATGCGATGCTGGGCCGGGTGATCGAAGCGTTGGATGCGGGGCCGCATGCGCAGAACACGATTGTGGTGTTCACGTCTGATCACGGCTGGTACCTGGGGGAGAAGCAGATGTGGCACAAGGGCAGGCTGTGGGAGGAAGCGACGCATGTGCCGCTGACGATTGCCGCGCCCAAGGTGACGCAGCCGGATACGGAAAGCGATGAGGCGGTGGCGCTGGTGGATCTTTATCCGACGCTGTGTGATCTGACGGGGATCAAGCGGCCTGAGCATCTGGATGGGGAAAGTTTGTTGGCCCTGTTGAAGACGCCGGGGGCCGAGCGCAAGCGTCCAGCCGTGACGATGATGGGTGGTGGTGACAAGGCGGCTTATGCGGCGCGGGATCGGCGATTTCGCTACATCCGTTATGCGGACGGTGGCGAGGAACTCTATGATCACGAGGTGGACCCAAAGGAATGGACGAATCTGGCGGGGCAGGAGGCGTTTGATGAGGTGAAGCTGCGGCTGGGAAAGGCTTTTCCTGACAAGTGGGCGAGGGCTTCAAGGACGGTAGAGGAGATCGCTGGTCAGACGCGTTTGGGTGGGGGCTTGGATGTGGAACTGAAAGTAGGGGATGTGTTGCAGGCTGAGGAAATGCCGGAGGTGACGAGCTGTGGGGTGCTCATTGAGACGCTGTTTGAGCTGAACCCGGAAGTGGATGGTGACAGCACGCTGGTGAGTCATGGCAAGCCGGGGGCGGGCTACGCGCTGCATTTGGTGGAGGGAAAGGCCACGCTGACGGTGCAGGCAGGTGGCAAGTCGGCCGTGGTGAGCACGCATCGCTTAACCCAAGGAACGCACCATGTGCGGGCGATGATTGATGGTGATGGCGTCATCTCCATTGCGGTGCCGGGGGCGAGCGAGATGATGGGTGAGGCGCCGATTGGAGGTGCTTTGACTGAGACTTGGAAGGGGGAACTCAGTGCGGGGTCGAGTTTTGGTGTGCTCACAGCCAAGAGTCATCCGAATGCGACGCCGTTCGATGGAGAGGTGCGTCGCTTACGCTTGACGTTCAGTCCAGTAAAGGGGAGAGGACAATGATTGCACAATGAAGAACGACCATGGGCGCGACCAGACGCTGATCTGGCAGATGATGATTTTGGTTTTGGGCTGGGGTCTGCTTTATTTGCCGGGTCTGGGAACACGTGAACTTCAGGGGGAGGAGGCGAGGCGAGTGCTGCCGGGGCGGACGATGCTGCAAACGGGCGATTGGGTGGTGCCGAGGTCGGCTGGGGAGATTTACAATCGCAAGCCACCGTTGGTCAATTGGGCAACGGCGGGGGCGATCACCCTGACGGGCAAGATGGATGAGTGGACGGTGCGTCTGCCGTCGGTGCTGGTGATGCTGGCCCTGGCGCTGACGGTGTTACTGGCGGGGCGGCCTTGGCTGGGGAAAGAAGGTGCGTTCTTAGCCGCATGTGTTTGTCTGACGAATGTGGGGTTCATTGGCAAAGGACGGCTGGCGGAGATCGAGGCGCTGTACATTGCGCTATTTGGCATGGGGCTGATAGTTTGTCTGGGGGCGTGGTGGAAGGAGCGGGGGTGGCTGGCGTG
>JBIIUD010000084.1:0-7728 GCA_044340175.1 Verrucomicrobiaceae bacterium | reverse complement strand
AGCGCCACAGCCATCACTCATACGCGGGACGGTCTGCAAATGGCCTTCATCGCGGGAGGTGATGTCTGGGTTATGGATACCGAACTCAAGGAGCCACGTCGTGTGACGCATACCGCAGAAGAAGAGCGTGATCTCACCTTCGCACCCGACGGCAAATCGCTCTGGTTCATCAGTGATGCCGGGGGCCATACCGATATTTGGCATGCCACCCCCAAAACCAGCACCAAACCCTGGTGGGAAAACAACGCCTTCCAGCTCACCCGCATCACCGACGACGACCCTGCCGAATCCGGCCTCCAATTCAGTGATGATGGCAAGAAAATCGCCTTTCTCAAAAATCGTGGCGACCTGTGGGTCGCCGATGGCGATGGCCGGAACGCACGCCGACTCTTCGAATCCTGGAACGCCCCCAGCTTCCACTTCTCCCCGGATGCTCGCCAAATCGTCTATGCTGTGAGTGATGAATGGTTCAACAATGACATTTGGCTCCTCCCTTTAGACGGTACCAAGCCCGCCTTTAATCTCTCTCGCCATCCCGACAACGACTACAACCCCACGTGGTCTCCAGATGGAAAAAAAATCGCCTGGACCGGGCGCCGTGAGAATGGAGAGATCGACATCTTTTTTGTCTGGCTCCAAGCCGAAGACGCAGAGCAAAGTAAGCGCGAACGCACCCTCGCCAAAGCCAGGGAAAAATTCAAAAAACCAGCCCCCACCTCTGCCCGCTCCACATCACCGCCCCCAAAGGATAACTCCCCACCGCCACCTGTAGCATCACCGAAGTCCCCCACTCCCGAGCCAGCCACCGCTCCATCCGCAACCACTCCTGTACCCGCTCCTGCACCCAAAGTCAGCCCTCCGAAGCCGCTTCCGCCGCCCCTGCGCATCGACTTTGATGGCATCCATGAGCGCATCCAACGCATCCGCATTCCTGACACCAGCGAGGGCGGCTTGGTTTGGTCTGCTGACTCAAAGAAGCTCGCCTTCAACGCCACCATCGAGGGCAAGCGCGGAACTTACACCCTTGAGCCACCCGATGACACAAAGCCGAAACTCCTAGCCACGCTCACCATTGCCCACCCCCAATGGCTCAAGGAAGGGGATCAAATCGTCGGCCTCAGTGAGGGCAAACCCGTCAGCCTCTCCGCTAAAGGCACCTACACCCTGCGCGCCTTCCGCGCCCAGCAATCCGTAGAGCGCGCCGCCAAACAACACGCGGTGTTTGACCAATGCTGGCAAATCATGCGTGACCAATTTTATGACGAACGCCTCGGCAATCGCGACTGGAACGCCGTCCGGGAAAAATACGCCGACATGGCCGCCAAAGCCGCTGACATGCGCACGGTCCAAGACGTCATCCATCTGATGCTCGGGGAACTGAATGGTTCCCATCTCGGCTTCAGTTTGAATCCTCCCACCAACTCAATCAGCCCCACCTGGAAAGAAGAAACCGCCCACCTCGGCCTGCGCTTTGATCCTTCCCACGCCGGTCCCGGCTGGAAGGTCCGCTCTGTCATCACCCAAAGCCCCGCCGCCCACAAACGCAGCCGAATCCTCGCTGGTGAGATCATCCTCCGAGTCGATGGTCAGGACGTCAATCCTACCACTCACGTTAGCCAAGTGTTGAATGGCCCGCTTGATCGCGACATCACCCTTCGAGTTCAAGCCGCCGAGGGTAAGGAGCGTGATGTCACCCTCCGGCCTATCACCTACGCCACGGCGCGCCAGCTTTTATATGATCAATGGATCAAAGACAACCGCCGGCATGTCGATGAAATCTCCGCCGGCAAACTGGGCTACCTCCACATCAGCGCCATGGATGATGCCAGCTTCCAGAAATTCCAAGAGGAACTCTATGCCGCTGGCGCAGGTAAGGACGGACTCATCATTGATGTCAGAGAAAACGGAGGCGGC
This sequence comes from Verrucomicrobiaceae bacterium, assembly GCA_044340175.1. GTDB lineage: Bacteria > Verrucomicrobiota > Verrucomicrobiia > Verrucomicrobiales > Verrucomicrobiaceae > JAGRPD01. The sequence continues at coordinate 5,814 of JBIIUD010000084.1, read as the reverse complement.
TCCACCACCGACCACCTGCTCACCGCTCTCACTCAGCCGCGTCACGCCATCGCCATTCCACGCGGCAGTTCCACCCCCGGCTACCCACAAGACCGCATCATTTATGCCACTTGGGACAAGCCTATCACCGTGCTCTGCAATCAAAACAGCTACAGCAACGCCGAAGTCTTCAGCCATGCCATCAAACTCCTCAAACGCGGCCAGCTCGTCGGCGTTCCCACGGCTGGCGGTGTCATCAGCACGGGGTCTGTCAGCGTCATGGATGTCGGCTCATTGAGACTTCCCTTCCGCGGCTGGTATGGACTTGAAAACGGTCTCGACATGGAACTCAACGGGGCCACCCCAGATCACCTGGTCTGGCCACAGCCAGGAGAACTCGCCTCCGGCATCGACCGCCAATTGGACAAAGCCATCGATGTCCTTCAAAAGGATGTCAAAACCTGGCAAGCTCGCCCACAACCTAAGCTCCAAAAAGCCAGCGAGCGATTCTTCAAGCCCTGACCCTACTTCTCCATCACTTCAGGTTTTCCCACAAACGCCGCCAACACAAACCCAACCGCTGTCCACTCGAAAAGCTGGTCAGCCAGGGCGACAAAAACATCCGCGCCACGCGTCTCAAACCAAATCCAATCCGGCACCTCCGCCGCCACACCAGCAAACACACCTATCACCGCGCAGAACACCACCTTACCCAAATAAGAATAAGAGGTTCCCGCCAACAGTGCCCCAAGCAGGCCACAGGCGATCACACTGCGCCCAAAACTGAAAGCCATCGCCTGACCCCTATCAAACGGCTTTTTCCCTGGCCGAATCACCGCACGCAAAAACGGTCCTTCATCCCGGGCCTTGCGTAACGCTTCGAGTTTCTGCGCCTTCTCCTTCGGCGGTAAAAACGAAGGCATCTCAGCCTGATGCGGAAGCATGTAGATGCCCTGCCCAGACTCAATGTTTTTCAGCAACACCTCTGCCACATCGGACTCATTTTTGAAACCAAAGGTGTTGTTCTGATGCCACCCCAGGAACTCCCACGAGAAATAACCCCAGCAAAACGAAACCACTGCGGCCAAAAGACATCCCAGCAAAACTTTCATGCTCTTCAGCTACCGCCAAACCATACGATTCGCAACCTCAGTCACACTCAGATCGCCCCAAAAGCCTTCGCACCCGCATACACCCCGACCAAGCTGATAGCAATGATGCTCAGCCAAAGCCACGCATCATAGAGCTTCCCCGGCTTGAACTCCGGCGGCAGCTCCTTGTAGCGAAACCACGCCGCCGCAAACGCCACGATAAAGAGGATCACCACTGTCACCAACCCGCCGACCACCACCATAAAAGCTGGGTCCTTGTAAAACAAAAAAGCCACCGCCCAGCACAGTGGAATCACAAACGCCAAAATCGTAATCAGCCGATTCCTCTGCGCCGCATTGCGAAAATCCAGCAGCCCAATCTGCGCAAACGCATCCGAAAACATCCGCGTCCAAGCCGCCAGCGCGGCGATCACCGTCGAATACAGCACCACGAACGCCCCCGCCAAAAACACCCCGCTCGCCCACGCCCCCAGCGACTCGGTGTACATGAACGACAGCGTCTTGATCAGTTCCTCACTCTTCGGCACCAACCCCTGACGATTCAAAACCGCGGCCCCCAGCAGGTAAAACACCACCGTCACCAACGTGTAAACACACATCGACACCATCGCATCCCACTGCATCACCCGAATCCATCCGGCCGCCCGCCGCCGCCACGCCTCGCTATCCTGCCTCGGCCCCGTGTGACTCGCATAGCCCTTTTCAATCAACCAGTAGTTGTACGCCATGATCTCGTCCCCCCCGATCCCTGTGATCCCAAACGCTCCCAGCGCCACCATCATCGCCGCCGGCGGCAGCGTGAACGTCAGCCCGCTCCCCACCTCCGCCCATGAAAACGCATATGTCGTGAATTGCACCGACACCAGCGACGCCACCGTGAACAGCGTGAACAGGCAAATCAAAACCACACACACCCGCTCGATCAAACTGTAGCCCCCCTTCCAAACCAGCACCGACGCCGTCACCGCCACCGGCCACACCATCCACGTCGTTACCATTTCCGGCCACACCTCCTTGCACACCATCGCAACACTCCCCACGATTCCCCCCACCTGCAGCATCTTTGGCAGCATCAGCACCAGCCATAGCCAGATCGACCAATTCGCCTTCCCAAACTTCGGCCCCGGCAGCCCGTTAAGCGCCAGCATCGTCGACCGTCCCGTGTAGATCGCGTTCTTCCCAAACTCCACCTGCACCGCCACCTTCACCAAACAACTCACAATGATCACCCAAAAACACACAAACCCCGCCTGCGCTCCGAGCAGCGTTGTCGTGATCAGCTCACCACTTCCCACGATCGAAGCCGTCAAAATCAACCCTGGCCCCAGAAATTTCAGCCGTTCCCACCAGTGCACAGGCGGCTCCAGCACGTTTTCGCTCGTGACGACATAAGGATTTTCGCTGGAATTCATGGCCGCAGATCATGGCGGCTGCCTCCCCCCATGGGAAGCATAACTTTGCATTCTTCAAACTTGAGTGTGCACAAACAGATTCACCCCCTCGGGCTCCCAACGCACCTTCACTTTCTCCGGAGCCGCTCCCGCCTTCTCTGCTAGCTCACGCAGTTTCTGCTCACTCCGATGCTCCAAATACCAGTCGCCCATCAGTTCCATGTAGTCCCGGCTGGCGTTGAACTCGGAGAAATTTCCCACCACCACTTCTCCCCCGCCATTCACAAACGGCATTAGTGAACGGACCAGTCGGGTAAACAACCGATCCGTCAGGTAGTCAAAAAGTCCCGCCGACCAGATCAAGTCATACTTCGCTTCCGGCACAAACTTCAGCGCATTCTGGTGATGGAAGGTCATTCTCCCAAGATAACCACCACACACCTCCTGTGCATGGGCGATGGCTTTCGGGTCCAGTTCAATGCAGTCAAAATGAATCTGAGAGTCCGGCTTAGCATCAAACCACTCCCGCACATCCCGCGCGGGTCCACTCGCAATATTCAGCACCCGCAAAGCCTTCCCCGGCAGACGCGCCGTCAAATCCCTCAGCAACTGATGGAAATACGCCTTTCGATTCCGCACCGCACATGGCGCCGCTTGCGCATGAAAAAACAAATCCCACTTTCTCAACTTTTCGTCCGGAGAAATGCGCATCCGATAAATGTCATCAATGATCTCAAAATCACCGCTGTAGCCATGCTTTTTGAGAATGGACTCAGCCTGCATTGTCCCGCAAAAATGCTGCTCTGTGGCCGATCTCACCACCCTTTTCACCTCCTCAGCCAAGACGTTTCCCGCCCTCACTTCATCCGCCAGTCGCCGAATCTCACGATTCAACTGGCCGTATTCCTGAGGCAGAGGCCCCCCCTGACGAATCAATGACTCCAGCGAATCTTGAAAATAGGACAAGGTATTTTGATGCTCATTTTGGATCGAAAGGGACTGCTGTAATTCGGAGATCATACGAGTTCGGGAGGGTTGAGATTCAAAGCACGGGAGGTCATTGGGGTAACTACACCTTCCTCTTTATGAGAGAACGACCATTATCGAGATTCATCTTTGATAAGTCTGCGATAAATGGAAGCGCACACCAGCGGTGAAGTTTTGTAGCGATATGCACCTTCTTAATAATAAAGGAATGCGATCATAATGCAAAATTAAATTATCTTTTGACCTGAATTTTTTGAATTTCACCTTTTTGGGTCCTCTCACACTTGAGAGTAAATGAACCATTTTATCATCTTTGCTGCCCCCCCTCGCCGGCAGTCATCGCACCTCCTAATCACTCCCAAGTGACTGGTTTTCAGAGGTTTCGTTTCACTTACTGCAGCACCATATTCCCTCCCTTGACTAAATTTTTATTTGCACATGGTTTGGTTTCATATAATTTTAATTACTTGTTAATATAACTATGAAAGCCATCACTCCCATTACCTCGATCGCCACCATTGGGTTTCTCCTGAGCCTCACCCTCCTCTCCACGGCTCTGGTTGCAGGCACCCCGTCCTCCTTGGCCAAGTCCACACCTCCCGCTCCAATGGAGGCCGTGAGCTGGAAAGAACATACCATTTCGCCTGTGGCCAATTTCGTGAATTTTGAAGATCCCGTCATCCGCACAGAAATCCGACCAGTCTTTGCCGTCCACAATATCGACAGCGGCTTTGTCACGGGCGGTGGTGAGGCCTACGCAGGCGGCGTTCAGGTTCGCTATGCGGTGACCGATCGTTTCGCGGTTTTCCTGAATCAAGGCGGCTACATTGAGGTCCAACCCGAGTTCGGCGAAAGCTTCGGTGGCTGGGCAGACCTCGGATTCGGTGTCAAATACGCTCTTATTGATGATGAAGCGAATCAGTTCATCCTCACCCCCGGGATCGGATTCATTGTCCCAACCGGTGACAAAGAAATCTTCCATGGCCGGGGCGACGGTGAATGGAACTTCTTCCTATCTGCGGCAAAAGGCTTTGGCGACCTCCATTTCACCGGCAACGCCGGCCTGCGTGTGCCAAACGACAGCGCCACCCAAAGCTCCATTTTCCATTACTCCCTCCAAGCCGACTACTTTTTCTGCAACTGGTTCATCCCCTTTGTCTTTGCCAACGGCTGGACCGTGGTGGACAACGGCAATAACCTGCCTTTAACAACCGAAGGCTACGATTTCTTCAACTTCGGCAGTTCTGGCGCAGACGGAGTCACGCAAGTCACGGTCGGTGCCGGTCTGCGGGTGCGCGTTCTCGCCAATGTGGATTTGGGCATTGCCTACGAGCGCGCCGTTGTCGAGCCAAAGGGTCTCTTTGACGACCGCTTCACTTTCGATGTGAGCATTCGCTTCTGATTCCTGTTCTTTCGTCAAACAACCACCACTCCCCAGCCACCGGCAGAGTCCTGAACGGGCTCTGCCGGTTTTTTCATGGCTCTCCATGGCTCCTCTTCGCCGTCATCCTGCTCCCCCTGCTACGTTGTCACGCACCAGATGCCCGCTAGTTCCCCGCCCCTAATCGCCTCCGATCCATCAACATTTTGACCGCCGTCTTCATACGCGACAAAACATAATACACCGTCTGGCTCCTCAACCGCACAAGTTCCGCCCCAATGATCCTGGGCACAAAATCAGCCGGGAGCTCCAGGACTTCTACCGCTGACACCCCATTCAAGCTGCGACACAGAATCGCCGTCATCGCCTTCGTCAGCGTTTGAACTTTCGGTCCCAGCTCAATGGCAAAATGAAGCTTCTCACCGCTCTCAAGCCGCACAAAAACACCCACCGTATCGGTGCATTCCTCGTCTTTGCGCACATCCTCCAAATCAAAAATCTCTCCCTCGCGCCGCCCACAGGATTTGGCTGCGTCGGCAAAATTAATCAAGTTCTCCCGGCGCTCAGCCTCCGGTAAGTGCTCGAACAGATTGATCAGATCTTGTAAAGGAACAGGGTAAGCCATGGCACTCAAACACTTTTTTCAATGGGTGATCTCACCATGTTACCCCACTCCGTCCAACTGCCATCGTAATTCCTCACCCTCTGGTAACCCAGCAAATACTTCAAAACAAACCACGTATGACTGCTGCGCTCACCAATTCGGCAATAAGCGATGATGTCATCCTCAACCTGCAGCCCCAGTTCATCCGCATAAATGGCCTCTAGTTCCTTGCGTGACTTGAAAGTCTTGTCTTCATTGGCCGCACGCGCCCAAGGGCAACTCCTGGCGCCAGGAATATGCCCTCCGCGTAGCACACCCTCCTGAGGGTACTCCGGCATGTGCGTCGTCTCTCCGCTGAAT
>JBIIUD010000083.1:0-7747 GCA_044340175.1 Verrucomicrobiaceae bacterium | reverse complement strand
ATATGGCATGTAGTATGCAGGGATTTGATGGCGGGGCTTGCGTGGGGGGGGAGGTGGGGCTTTGGTGGGGGTTCGATTATGTCTTCACTTATCATTCAGCCGCGTTCCCGTTTGTTTCATGGTCACCTGTGGGCCTATGCCACGGATATCAAGGCGCGCCAGGGTGACCCGATGCCGGGGGATGTGGTGATGCTGAAGGACGTGCGGGGAAAACCCATCGGCAGCGCGATTTACAATCCACAGTCACAGATTTCTGCCCGGCTGTTTTCGTATCGGCGGCAGGACTTGGATGCGGACTTCTTTTTGCGCCGCATTCAGCGGGCGCTGAAGCTGCGCGAGGACTCGGGGGTGGATCCACGATTAGCACGCGTGGTTTGGAGCGAATCGGACGGTCTGCCCGGGGTGATCGTGGATCGCTACGGGGATCATCTGGTATTGCAAACGCTGACGTTGGCGATGGATCAGCGGATTGACTTGATTTTGGAGGCGCTGAAGCAGGTGTATGCGCCGTTGTCGATCGTGGAGCGGAATGAAGCACCGGTGCGGAAGGCGGAAGGGATGGAACTGCGTAAGGGAGCGGTGTGGGGCGAGGCGCCAGGGCCGTTTGAAATGCGCTATGGAGGGCTGGTGTTTCAGGTGGATGTGTTGGAGGGGCAGAAGACCGGGTTATACCTGGACCAGTTGGATAGTTATGCGGGGGTCGCGGCGTTGGCAAAAGGGCGGCGCGTGCTGGACTGCTTTACGAATCAAGGGGGCTTTGCTCAGGCCTGTGCTCTGGCGGGGGCGAGTTCGGTACGGGCCGTGGATGTGAGTGCGACAGCGATTGAGTCGGCGCGCAAGAATGGCGTAGCGGCGGGAGTGCCGAACATTGACTGGGTGGTGGAAAATGCGTTCGATTTCTTGAAGCAGTCGGAGGTGCGCGGGGATCGCTACGATTTGATCGTGTTGGATCCGCCCTCATTTACGAAAACGAAAGGCAGTCTAAAGGACGCGATGCGAGGGTATAAGGAGATTCATCTGCGGGCACTGAAGATGCTGGAGCCGGGAGGGGTGATGGCCACATTTAGCTGCTCTCACCATGTCAGCACGGGGGATTTTCATCAGGTGATCGTCGATGCCGCGGTGGATGCGCGGAAGGTACTGCGCCAAGTGGGAACCTATGGCCAGAGACCTGATCACCCGATCATCGCAACGCTGCCGGAGACCGAGTATCTGCGCGGGTATGCCTTTGAGGTGCAAGCCTCGTGGTGAGGTGGTGTGATCAAGGGCGTGGCCGGAGCGAGATAAGCACCTCCCATATTTGAATTAGCACATCCGCCACTTCGAATCGCGGAATTTGGGCCTAGTTTGAAGGCTGCTCGGGGTTGGCTTGGGCTTTGAGCTTGCCGGCTTGTCCGGTGGGCCACGGGGCACCGAGGCTGATCCATTCCCTCAGGGTGCCGATCTCCATATCGGTCAGCGTAACAACCAGACGTGGCATGGCGCGTTGATGCAGGCCTTCACGTGAGATAGACTCGATGAGCAGGGATTGGTCGGGTTTGCCGGGGACAAGGTAAGCTTTGCCGGTCGGGTGGGGTAAAAAAGGGGCGGCGTGGTTGGAGAGATCGAGCAGAGCGGGGTTGGCTCCGTTGTGGCAGGCCAGGCAGTTTTTCTCGAGGATGGGCTTGACGTCTTGGGTGAAAAGCTTTTGCGCGGCAGTGGTAGGCTTCTCCGGCCCGGGGGTGGTGAGGCACATGGGTAGGCAGAGGCTGGCTAGCAGGGCGGCGCCGAGTCGGGGAAAGGCCTGGGAGAGGAAATGCATGCCCTAGATTAAGTGCAAACTCGGCTCAGGTCACCTGTGAATTTGCCTTGCGGGGGCGGTGGGTGCTGATAACGATAGCGCTTAACTCATGATGACTGTCCGCCCAATGAAAGCCCTTATCCCAGTACTGATCGCGCTTGGAATGATCGGGGGCAATTGCTTTGCTCAATCAACGGCCAATGGTATTGCTGCCGTGGTGAACGGAACGGTGATCACTTTATCTGAAGTGAGAGAGGCTGTGAAGGCTCAGGAACAGATGATTCAGTTCCAAATGCGCAATGATCCCGTCGCTATGGAGAAGGCGCTCGCAGAGTTGAAGACGGGAGCGGTCGATAGCCTGATCGACCGAGAGTTGATCCTGACCGAGTTCCGCAAAATCGGCGGTACCATCAAGGCGCAGTATGTCGAAGATGACGTGAACGGGATCGTGCGGGAGAACTTTGGGGGAGATCGAACGGCTTTCGTGACGGAACTGGCAAAGACGGGCATGACGCTGAAGAAGTTTCGGGATCTGCGCGAGAAGATGATCATTGTTCAGGTGATGCGGGGTCGTTATGCGTCTGAACAGAACCCACCGACTCCACTGGAGGTGCGGGAGTTCTATGATAAGAACATCGACAGGTATCGTGACAAGGACATGATCAAAATCGGCACGATCTCGGTGCCAAAGTTTTCTGGGGAAGCCAATGCGACTCAAGAATCCCAATTGCGCTTGGCCAAAGACCTGCGGGGCAAGGTTGTCGCAGGTGGGGATTTCAAATCCACAGCCAAGACCTATTCTCAGGATAGTCGCGCCGAGGACGGCGGCGAGTGGCCTTGGATGGAGCGGACACAGATGAAGAAGTCGATTGCCGACGCGGCCTTTGCGGTGAAGGAAGGCGGGGTGAGTGAAGTGATCGAGGATGAGGCTGCCTACATCATCATCTCGGTCGATGCCAAAAAACTGGGTACTCCGGAGCCGCTGGAAAAGGTGCGTCCGGACATTGAGCGGCTGATTCGCACGGAGAAATCCAAGACGGCTCTTGATGGTTGGCTGGAAAGCCTGCGTAAAAAGGCCAACATCAAGCGCTACGACAAGAAGCTTTGATTTTGGTGCGAGCTGAATGCTGTCGAAGCGGGCGAGTTTGCCATCGACAGATTATGCTTTGATTCGATAGATTTTCCCCTTTCACTAGTTTTTGATCCCCCAATTTTATGAGCTCATCTTCCGCCAAAAAAATCATCAATGATCCCCTCAAGTGTGCCGACGAACTGTTTGATGGCCTAGTGCTGGCTTATGACGGTAAAGCGCGCCGGGTGGGCACACGGTCCATCGTGATGAATGATCTGCGGCCTGACGCTCCCGCGTTGCTGGTAGGTGGCGGTGCAGGTCATGAACCGATTTATCATGGATTGATTGGTAAAGGCATGGCCGATGGCGCTGCCGTTGGGGAGATTTTTGCGGCACCGCCGCCGGATATTGTGCTGGAGGCCACGCAGGCGGTCGATCGTGGCAAAGGCGTGCTGTATCTTTATGGCAACTATGCCGGTGACGTGATGAATTTCGACATCGGTGGAGAGTTGGCGGAGGACGACGGCATCAAGGTGCGAACGGTCATCATCAATGACGATGTCTGCTCAGCGCCAGTGACCGAAAAAGGCAAGCGTCGGGGAGTGGCGGGCTTGGTGCCGGTCGTGAAATTGGCCGGTGCGGCGGCGGCGACGGTGGATACGTTGGATGAGTTGGCGCGCATTGCCCAAAAGGCGAATGACATGACGCGCTCAGTGGGGGTGTCCACCAAACCAGGGTCGATCCCAGCCACAGGGGAACCGACGTTTGAGCTAGCGGATGATGTCATCGGCTTGGGCATGGGCATTCATGGTGAGAAGGGGGTTGGCTTGATCCCGATGTGCACAGCTGACGAGCTAGCGCCGAAGATGCTGGAGTTGTTGTTTGCGGATGATCTGGAACTCAACGCCGGGGATGAGGTCGTGTTTTTTGTGAACAGCCTGGGCTCTACCCACATGATGGAACTGCTGATCATGCTGCGTGCGGCACGTCCGATCTTGGATGCACGGGGCTTGAAAGTGCATCAAACGATTGTGGATAGCATCGTGACTTGTCAGGAGATGGCAGGGGTGTCTTTCAGCATCACCAAGTTGGATGCGGAGCTGAAAACCCTCTGGGACATGCCCTGTGAGAGTCTGGGCTATACGAAGCTGTGAATGAGCGGCTGGGTGCGTAAAAAGGCATTCTTGAGAGACGCCGAGTAGTCGGCAATGTCATTTGACGTGCTCACAGGTGCCGCTTTGCGCGGTGGGCCTCTGTGCGTGGGTGGGTGAAGAAATTTTGCTGAAGGGTTTGCCGGGGTTTGTGCCGGGGCGGTTTTGGGTTTATCTGTGAGGCCCGCGTTAGGACAAATGTTCGGTGCGGGTCCCAACGCATGAAAATCACGATCATTGGTTCTGGATACGTCGGCTTGACCACGGGTGCCTGCTTCGCGGAAGTAGGGCATCATGTGCTTTGTGTGGACAACGACGCGAAAAAAGTGGCGACGTTGAAAGCGGGCCATATCCCCATTTATGAGCCGGGCCTAGAGGCGATGGTGAAGCGCAATGTGACGGCGAAGCGGCTGAATTTCACCTCCTCGACCGAAGACGGTGTGGACCATGGTGAGGTGCTCTTTATTGCTGTGCCGACTCCGCCGCAATCGGATGGCAGTGTTGATCTGAGCTTCATGGAGAAGGTGGCGCGTGAGATCGCTCAGTATTTAGATTCCTATCGAGTGATCGTGGACAAGAGCACGGTGCCGGTGAAGACCGGTGAGAGGGTGGCTGCGACGATTCGGCGTTACGCGAAGCCCGGGGTGGAGTTTGACGTGGTGAGCAATCCCGAATTCCTGCGTGAGGGCAGTGCGGTGGAGGACCTGATGAAACCTGACCGCATCGTCATCGGTGGCAACAGTGATCGTGCGCTGTCGATCATGCAGAAGGTGTATGAACCCTTTGTGGCACCTGTGCTGGTGACGGACATCAATAGCGCGGAGTTGATCAAGCATGCTGCCAACAGTTTCCTGGCGTTGAAGATTTCTTATGCGAATGCGCTGTCGGAGATTTGTGAGGCTGCGGGAGCGGATGTCTTGAAGGTGGTGGATGGCATTGGGATGGACAAGCGCATCGGGCGCTCGTTTTTGAATGCCGGTCTGGGTTATGGTGGATCGTGCTTTCCCAAGGACATTTCAGCGTTCATTGCCATCAGCGATCAACTCGGCGTGCCGTTCACCCTGCTGAAGGAGGTGCAAGCGATCAACAAACGGCAGATCGATCGGTTTGTGGATTTGATTCGGGAAGCCTTGTGGGTGCTGAAGGAAAAGAAATTGGCGGTGTGGGGATTGAGTTTCAAGCCAAACACGGATGATGTGCGCTCCTCGGTCGCCATCGAGTTGGTGGAAAAGCTGGTGGCTGAAGGGGCGCAGGTGGTGGCCTATGATCCGAAGGGCATGGAGAAAGCTAGAGAATTGCCCGTGGGTTCTAAGATCGAGTTTGCCGATGGTCCTGTGGCTGCGGCACGGGGAGCGGAGGCGCTGATCATTGCCACTGAGTGGCCGGAATTTGCCAATGTGGATCTGGCCGAATTGCGTGAAGCGATGATGACCCCGTTGATCTTTGACGGGCGCAACTTGATCGATCCAGCGGCAGCGGCTTCGTATGGCTTTCAGTATCGCGGTATTGGGCGTGGTGCTGGAATCGAAACCACGGTCCCTGAATCCTTGTGAATAGGCGTCCTGGACCGCAACGGCGGCAACCTGCGAATCAAGGCTCACAGGAACGTTTGGCGGTGCCCGTCGCAGGTGCGCGGGCAGCGGCGATGGCCGTGCTGCGGGAGTGGGAAGCCGGTAGCCGTCACGCTGCCGACTTGATGGAGTCGGTGGTGGCAGCGCGCGCGTTGTCGGGCGCCGACCGCGCCTTCATGCAGGATTTGATTCTGACGGAACTGAGGAATCTGACGCTGCTGGATCATTGGATTGTGGAGCTGACAGGGGGCAAGGAATTGGATGTCGGAACGCGGTGGCTTTTGCGCGGGGGACTGACGGAGTTGCTCATTTTGAATGTGGCGGAGCATGCGGCGGTGAATGAAAACGTTGGCATGGCGGGACGAGCTTCAGGACTGGTGAATGCGGTGCTGCGGCGGACCTGCCGGGAACGTACGGCATTGTTGGAAGCTGCGCGCATGCAAGAAACGGAGGTGCGGTATTCGCATCCAGCGTTTTTGTTGGAGCGCTGGCGGGAGCTGTTTGGTGAGGCGGAGGCTGAAAAGCTGGCGGCTTGGAACCAGGAGCCCTCACCCGTGTATGTGCGGCTGAATCGGTTGAAGCCGGAGGCCGTCAAGGGGCTGGCTGAGACCGCTGGTCTGGAGGCCGTGGGCGGAGATTTTTACCGTTGTGAAATACTGCCACGCGCAGCCCTTGCCGCAGGCTGGTGTTACGCGCAGGATCCAAGTACCGTGATGGCGCCTAGCTTAATGGATGTAAGGCCTGGAATGACGGTTTTGGACGCCTGTGCGGCTCCTGGTGGCAAGGCCGCGTTTTTAGCGCAGGCCATGAATAATGAGGGGCACTTGGTGGTGTGTGATTTGCCGGTAGGGCGCTTGCGGCGATTGGAAGAAAATTTGCAACGCCTCGGAGTGCGCTGTGTTGAGGTTACGGCAGTGGACTGGCTGAAGGATGAGGTGTTGCCTTTCGAAGAGACCCATTTTGATCGCATTCTGTTGGATGCACCGTGCTCGAATACCGGTGTCATGCGGCGGCGGGTGGATGTTCGCTGGCGTCTGACAGAGGCGGAGTTTGAGCGAATGATTGATCTGCAGCGGGCTCTGCTACACCGCTGTCTGCCGCTGTTGAAGCCGGGTGGGCGTTTGATTTATAGTACCTGCAGTATCGACCGGGAAGAAAATGAAGCCCAAGTGGCGTGGGTGCTGGAGACGTTTTCTGGACTTCGGTGTCTGACGACAGATTCAAGGTTGCCCCAGAGGGACAATGTGGATGGGGCGTTTGCCGCGGTGTTCGAGAAGATCTGAAGACCTCGTGGGCCGACGACTATTCGTCGTCGTCGGCTCGGAGCATGGAGCGCAGGTCGGCGAAGAAGCTGGCTTTTTCTTCGGTAGCGACTTGGGTCTTCATGTGGCGCGAGTAGTCGAACTCTTCAATGTAGGTGCGGTCGAGTTCGGCGAGGAAGGGGCTGGGTAGTGAGCTTTGTTGTTGGCCCCACTTGGTGCGGAAGCGGACGAAGCTAAGGGTGAGGCGTTTTTGGGCGCGAGTTATGCCGACATAGAAGAGTCGGCGTTCTTCATCGACGCGATCTTCCTCGTAGCTGCGCTTATGCGGCAGCAGGTCTTTTTCCATGCCAGGCAAATAGACAACGGGGAATTCGAGGCCCTTGGATGCGTGCAGCGTGATCAGGCAGACGCCTTTCTTTTTGGTGATGTCGTCGTCCTTGTCCTCGCGCTCGTCATTGAGTGAAACCTCGTCGAGGAAGCCACCGAGGCCGTCTTTGCGATTGCGTTGGTCGTAGTCGTTGAGCTGCTTGAGGATTTCTTGAATGCCATTTTCCCAGGAGGTGACGTCATCGGGGTTTTTGGCGCTTTTGCGGAGGTGCTCGAGGTAACCGATCTCGGTGAGAAGCTGTTCCGCCATGGTGCCGACCAAGGTGCCGGGGGTGTGGGCGGGGCCGGAGTATTTGTTGATGAGCTCGATGAAGGTGCGCAGGGCGGCGCGTGATTTCTGCGGGATCGACATGAGGAAGTCGTCATCACACATGGAGACCCAGATGCTGTGGCCGCGTTCGACGGAATGATCCCGTGCGAGTTCGGCGGTGGTGGGGCCGATGCCGCGCGGTGGATTGTTGAGGATGCGCAGCAGGCTGATGTCATCATGCGGATTGTGCAGGACACGCAGGTAAGCGATGAGG
>JBIIUD010000082.1:0-7755 GCA_044340175.1 Verrucomicrobiaceae bacterium | reverse complement strand
TCAGGGCGGCTTTCCCCGCTCCACCCAGCCTTCCGCTCAGCGCCATACCCAAACCGCCATCTTCCACGTCCAACGCCATTTGGAGGATGAATACGGCGCACTCTACCCTGGCCGTGTCCTGCTCTGCGACCGTGGCACCATCGACGGTGCCGCTTACTGGCCCGGGCCGGAAGCCGACTACTTCGCCTGCATCCACAGCAGCTTTGAGGAGGAACTGGCGCGCTACGACGCCGTCATCTTTTTCGAAACCGCCGCCGTCGGTGGCAGCTCGATCGAAGGTGGCAACCCCATCCGCAATGAATCCCTGGAGCAAGCCATCGCGCTGGATGCCAAGCTGCGCGGGCTGTGGAGCCGCCACCCCTGCTTTCACCTCATCCCTCACCAGTCCTCGTTCTTTGGCAAGATCAGCGCTGGTCTCACGACCCTTCAGCGCATCGTCCAATCCTTGCCGCAGTGCCCCTCCTGAATTGAGCCCGGAGAGCAGCCAGTGGGAAGTTTTCACAACTGGCTGCGTTTACCCCTGCCGCCCCCATGACTCTCCGCTCGACTCTTCTCACCCTCCTTCTCGCTGCCACCGGTTTCGCCGCAGATCGGCCCAACCTCATCCTCATCATGTCAGATGACATGGGCTACTCGGACCTTGGCTGCTACGGCGGAGAAATCGACACGCCCCATTTGGACTCGCTCGCCCAGGGCGGCGTGCGTTTCACCCAGTTCTACAACACCGCCCGCTGCTGCCCCACGCGCGCGGCTCTACTCACCGGCCTTTACCCACACCAAGCCGGCATCGGTCACATGATGGATGACAAAGGCCTCGATGGTTACCGGGGCGAGCTCAGCAACCGCGCGGTCACCATCGCCGAAGCCCTCAAACCGGCCGGCTATCGCAGTTACGTCGCAGGCAAATGGCACGTCACCCAGAAAGTCTCCCCAAAGACCGACTCAGACAAAAGCAACTGGCCTCTGCAGCGCGGCTTTGATCGCTTCTACGGCACCATCCACGGCGCAGGCTCCTTTTTCGATCCCAACACCCTCACCCGCGACAACACCTTCATCTCGCCCTTTGCCGATCCCGACTACCAACCCACCGAGTTCTACTACACCGACGCCATCACCGACCACGCCAACCGCTTCATCGCCGACCACACTCGCGACCACGCCGATGCTCCCTTCTTCCTCTACATCGCCCACACCGCCGCCCATTGGCCCATGCACGCGAAACCCGCCGACATTGCCAAATACAAGGGCCGCTATGACCAGGGCTACGACACCATCCGCGCCGCCCGTGTGGCCAAGATGAAGCAACTCGGCCTCATCGACCCGCGCTGGCAGACCGCGCCTCAAGCGGGCGGCACCTGGGATAACGTCAAAGATCGCGACTTCGAGATCCGCTGCATGGAGGTGTATGCCGCGATGGTCGATTGCCTGGATCAAAACATCGGCCGCCTCATCGCCGAACTCAAACGCACCGGCCACTACGACAACACCCTCATCCTGTTCTTCCAAGACAACGGCGGCTGTGCTGAAGGCATGGGCCGTGGCACCCAGCAACCGGCCAAACCACGCGCGGACAAACCCACCCTGCCCCCACTCGCCGCCGATTACCTGCAACCAGACATGATCCCCAAACAAACGCGTGACGGCTACCCCGTGCGGCAGGGTTACGGCGTCCTGCCCGGTGCAGCCGACACCTACCACGGTTATGGCGAGGCCTGGGCCAACGTCAGCAACACGCCCTTCCGCGAATACAAACACTGGACCCACGAAGGCGGCATCAGCACGCCGCTCATCGCCCATTGGCCCCAAGGCATCCCCGCTTCCCGCCACGGTGCGCTGGAGCCACAGCCCGCTCACCTGATCGACTTGATGGCCACTTGCATCGATCTCGCCACCGCCACTTATCCCACGGAATACGCCGGTCAGCCCATTATCCCCGTGGAAGGCGTCTCGTTAAAACCCGCCCTCGCTGGCGAAAACCTCGGTCGCAAACAACCGATCTTTTGGGAGCATGAAGGCAACCGTGCTGTGCGGGATGGCCAATGGAAACTGGTCGCCAAAGGCGCCCAAGGCCCCTGGGAACTGTACAACATGACCGCCGACCGCACCGAGACCCACGACCTCAGCGCCACCCATCCCGCCCGCGTCAAAACGATGGCCGCGCAATGGGAAGCCTATGCCCGCCGCGCCCAAGTCATCCCCTGGATCTGGGGCCCACCCTATGGCGATCCGCTCCCTGCCAACAAAGGCAAAAGCAAGGGTAAGGGCAAATCAAAAGCCAAAGCCAAGAACTAACCACCAAGAATCAACAACTAACAACACCATGCCCACCCGACTCATCACCCTCTCCCTTTTCGCCCTCTTGTCCGGCAGCCTTTCCGCTGCTCTCGAAGGCACCCGACCCAACATCATCCTCGTCATCACCGACGACCAAGGCTACGGCCCCATCGCCCGCCACGGTCACCCTTGGCTGAAGACCCCACACCTCGACTCCTTGCACGATGAAAGCACTCGCTTCACCCGCTTCATGGTCGCCCCCACCTGCGCGCCCACTCGCTCTGCCCTCATGACCGGCCGTCACCCCGAGAAGAACGGCATCACCCACACCATCCTCGAGCGCGAGCGCATGACGCTCGATGCCACCATCCTTCCGCAGATCCTCAAAAAAGTCGGCTACAGTTCCGGCCTCTTTGGCAAATGGCATCTCGGCGACGAGCTCGAATACCAGCCCGATCAACGCGGCTTTGATGAAACCTTCATGCACGGCGCAGGTGGTATCGGCCAGGCCTACGACTGCTCCTGCGCGGACGCCCCCGACAACAAATACACTGACCCTGTCATCCGACACAACGGCACCTTTGTGCAGACCCAAGGTTTCTGCACCGATGTCTTCTTCACCGCCGCCCTCGGCTGGATCAAACAGAAGGCGGAAAAAAAAGAGCCCTTCTTTGCCTACATCAGCACCAACGCCCCACACGGCCCCTTCATCGCGCCCGAGAAAAACGCCAAGCGCTTCACCGACCTTGGCTTCGGCGCGGAACAGGCCGGCTTTTATGGCATGATCGAAAACATCGACGAAAACATGGGCCGCCTCCAAGCCAAACTCGACGAATGGAAGCTCGCCGAAAACACCGTCGTGATCTTCATGTCTGACAACGGCATGACCGGCGGCGGTTCAGGTCGCCCCGGCATGGACCTCGCCCCCGGTTACCCCTTCTTCAATGCCGACATGAAAGGCCTCAAAGGCTCCACCGAGGAAGGCGGTGTGCGAGTGCCTTTCATCGTGCGCTGGCCTGGCAAGATCGCCGCTGGCAAAGACATCGCCACCGTCGCCGCCCACATCGACGTCCTGCCCACCTTCGCCGCCCTCACCGGTGCCACCCTACCCGAAAACCAAGTCGAAGGCCGCAGCCTGCTGCCGCTGCTCGAAGGCCAAACCACCGAATGGCCGGACCGCCCGATCTTCGCCCACATCTGCCGCTGGCCCACCGGCGCCGATCCCGAAAAATTCCGCGAGGTCAACTTCACCGTCCGCACCCAGCGCTACCGCTACGTCGGCCCCGTGCCCAGCGCCGCCAAAGGCAAAAAAGCCGGGGCCAAACTGGCTGGCCCTGCCCTCTACGACATGGAGAAAGACCCGGCCCAGACCACCAATATCATCGCCGAACAGCCCGCGATCGCCGCCCAGATGAAAGCCTCCTACGACCAGTATTGGAAAGAAGCCCGGCCCCTGATGGTCAATGAAACTGCTGAGATGTCCCCCACCAAGCCCTACCACGAGTGGTTCAAAAAACAAAAGTCCACCACCGGCATCCCGCCCTGGACACCGCCCAGCCTCTAAACAGGATCCCAAAGTCCGAGGCACTTGAGAGACTCAGAGGCTGGGTTGCTCAAGCCTGTCGGGTGCCTCCAACTTTGGAGTTTGGGTTTAAACCTTGCAGCGTCTAGGCTACACCTCACCGCCACTCGTGCTTCGGATACCGGCCTTTGAGGTCCTTTTTCACCAGCGGATAGCCTTCCTGCCAGAACCGGGCGAGGTCGCCGGTGGTCGCAATCGGGCGTTGCGCGGGGGAAAGCAAATGCACGGTCAGGGTGACCCGACCATCGGCAATGCGCGGGCTTTGCTTCATGTCGTAAAGCTGTTGCAGCACCACCGAGATGCTCGGTGCTGACCCTTCCGCGCTGTAGGTGATCTTGGCGCTGCGATCCGCCTTCACGGCCAACCGCTCCGGTGCGTAGCGCTCCAGCAGATCCCGCTGCATGGGATTCAGCCACTGGTGCAGCGCGGGAAACACTTCCCGATCCTTCAGTTGGCGATAGGCCGTGCAGCCATGACACACCTGCTCCAAAATCAACCGCCGATCCTCCGCGCCGATGGCCGGGATCTCCAGCTCGGGCATCCACTTCGAGAGACCATTCACCCGCGCGATCCACTGCTCCACTTTTTCATTCCAGTTCGGCAGCGTCAAATTTCCCGCCTCCACCTCATCCGCCAGCAGAGCCGCCGCGGTGGCGTGATCCGGCTCGCCCTTCTCCCGGGCAGTCAGCACCAGGCTGCGGAAGCGCGTTTCCTCCCGATTCATGACTCGGCGATTCACGCTGTCGTAGCTGGCGCTCTGACCAGTGGTGATGTCGTCTGGAAACAACTCCCGCAGCCACTCCTCTTGCACCATGGTGACACCGTTCAACTGCACCTGCAGGGCCTTGCCCTGAATCTCCGTCACCTCCGAAGCCACCAGCAGCGTCGGTGGTTTGATGTGCGCGTCCTTGGACAAATGCCCGCGATACCCACCCGTCAGTTCATACACTCGCGACGCCCGCCCGGTTTCCACGCCCAAGTGATCGCTAAACGCTGCCAGCAGGGTCTTGGCCAGGGCTTCGGCTGAGGCCACTTCATCATTCAAAGTTAGCCCCGCCCGCTGTGCCAACCGCAGGAACTGGTCACGACTGCGCGCCGCCTCCTGCGCAGCTCGCACATGGATGCCGTAGGGCATGCAAGCGTCTGGAGAGAAGCGCACGGCTTCGGCATGAATGAAGGCGCGGATCACCGCCTGGAACTCAGACACATCCGTCGGCTCCCAGAATTCATCCTTGGCCCGTGGTGCCCCAGGTTTTGGCCTGACCAGCAGGTCCCGCCCCTGCGCTGCTGCCGCACAGATGGCCGCCTCCCGCAGGCAGCCGTTGTCAGAGGCGGCCAGCAACAGTCGGGCAAAGCGCGGGTGCAGGGGAAACTGCGTCATTTGCCGACCCAGCACCGTCAGATTCTCCGCTGCATCCAAGGCTCCCAAATCATGCAGCAAATCGTGCGCACGCCGCAGGGAGGCCTCCGGCGGCGACTCAAACCAGTCCAGTTGCAGCGGATCTCTGCCCGTCCCGGCAGCCGCCTGCTTTAAGGCCAGCAAAGCCTCCGAGAGATCTAGGCGATGCACCTCCGGCAGCTCACTCTCCGCCCGATGCAGATGCTCGCGCTCAGGCCAAAGGCGGATGGCGATGCCCGGCCCCAAGCGCCCGGCCCGCCCGGCGCGCTGCTCGGCGGAGGCCCGTGAGATTTTCTGAATGGTCAGTGTGTTGATGCCCCGGCGCGGATCATACGCGGCGATGCGTGCCAAGCCCGAATCGATCACCGCCCGCACGCCCTCAATCGTCAGCGAGGTCTCCGCCACATTGGTGGACACGATGATCTTCGGCTGCGCGCTCGGGGCGACGGCGGCATCCTGCTGGTCGGGCGTCAACTCGCCATGCATGGGCACGATCAAGCGACCCTTCACCCCAGGGTGAGCACTGAGCGCTTGCATGGTGCGCTGGATCTCATACGCGCCCGGCATGAACACCAGCATGTGCCCAGAGAACCCAGGCTCTTTGGCCAACTCCGCCGCTGCCCGCGCCGCCTGATCCCACACCGGCTCTGGCAGTTGATTCGTCATGCGCAGCGGATTTTGATAGCGCACTTCGACCGGAAACGTGCGGCCCTCCGAGGTCAGCAATCGGCTGGGATTCAAAAAGGTCAGCAGCGGCGTCGGCACCAGCGTGGCTGACATGACGATGACACGCAGGTCCGGTCGGCGCGTTTGTTGCAGCGCACGAAGCCAGGCCAGACACAGGTCGCCATCCAGGTGGCGTTCATGAAATTCATCGATCACCACACAGCCAATGTTGGCCAGGTCCGCGTCCTGCAGCAGTTGGCGAATCAAAACACCCTCGGTGACAAAGGTGATCCGTGTGGCGGCTGACGTGACGTTTTCGAACCTCACCTGATAGCCGACCTCCTGCCCTGCTTTGCCGCCGCGCTCCTTGGCCACCCGCACCGCCAGCATCCGCGCGGCGATTCGCCGTGGCTGCAACACGACGATCCTTTGACCCGCTGGCAGCAGGCCTGAGTCCAGCACCATCTGCGGGATCTGCGTGGACTTGCCGGAGCCGGTGGGGGCTTTGATCAGAAGCGCGGGCCGGGCCGGATCGGCCAGCGCGGACAGGACATCAGCGCGCAGGGCCTCAATGGGAAGGTCGGAGGGCATCAGAAAAATCAGTGAATCCCCCGCGCCTCACAACCAACCATGCACTTCCCGCAGCACAGCCTCAGTCGTCTCCCAACTGATGCAGGCATCCGTGATGGATTGCCCTCGCGTTAGCTCGTTTAGCGGCCGTGGGAACTTCTGATTGCCGCCGACCAGATTGCTCTCCAGCATGGCACCGATCACCGCCGTCTCCCCCGCCACTCGCTGGCGCACGATCTCCCGGAACACCCCGGCCATGCGCTCATGGTTTTTGGCGCAGTTGCCATGGCTGGCATCAATCATGATGGCGGGTGTCAGCCCCGCCTCGATCAGCGCATCCTTGGTCTCCGCCACATTATCTGCCCCATAGTTCGGGCCATCCTCTCCCCCGCGCAGGATCAGGTGGCAGTCCGGGTTGCCCTTCGTCGTCACCGCAGAGGCCACACCCTCTTCACTCACGCCCAAAAAGGTCTGCGACTGCATGGCCGCGCGGATGGCATTGATGGCCGGCTGCACATGGCCAAAAGTCCCATTTTTGAAGCCCAGCGGCATCGACAAACCTGACGCCATCTGCCGGTGCGTCTGGCTCTCCGTGGTGCGCGCGCCGATGGCGGACCAGGAGATCAAATCTGCAATGTACTGCGGCGTGATCGGGTCCAACAACTCGGTGGCGGTCGGCAAGCCCAGGTCCAGCACGTCGCGCAGGATCTGCCGCGCCAGGGCCAAGCCCGCAGGGATGTCGCAGGAGCCGTCCAACCGTGGGTCCATGATCAGGCCCTTCCAGCCTACGGTGGTGCGTGGCTTCTCAAAATACACCCGCATCACCAGCATCAACTTGTCCTTCAGTTCCGCTGCCAGTGCCGCCAGCTTTTGCGCATACTCGAGGCCGGCTTCGGGATCATGAATCGAGCACGGCCCCACCACCACCAAAAAGCGCGGATCACGCCCGGCCAGGATTTCCCGGATCTCTCCGCGCGAGGTGTTCACCAGCGCTGCTTGCGCAGGAGTCGGTGCCACGTCTTTCAGCAACTGATGCGGGGACGGCAAAGGGATGTTGGCAGCGATGTGGGTATTGGAAACAGCATTCATGAGGAACGAAATAAACGAAAAGCAGGCTGACGAAACCTGCCAAGCGTTCCACCTTGGACTAACGCCGCCTGCTGTGCAACGCTCCGCTCCTGTGAAACTCCCCGCTGACCATCTGATTTTCTTCGACGGTGTCTGCGGCTTTTGCACACGCAGCGTTCAAACCTTGTTTCGCTTG
>JBIIUD010000762.1:0-7877 GCA_044340175.1 Verrucomicrobiaceae bacterium | reverse complement strand
GCAAAGTCCGTACCGTTGACGACAGCCCAGCCGCCAAGGATGCCGTTGGTGAGAGCCGGGGTCACCCCATTCAGCTGAGTCAGAATGATCTGACTGTTGTTGGTGCCGCCTGCACCGGGATTGTTGCCGGTGAAGTTCACCGTCGTGCCGGCGGCACTGCGGACCATATTAGCGATGGTCAGGGTGGAAGGCAGCACAGTTCCTGTGGCGGGAGTGACCGTGATGGTGTTAGCACCGCCGGAGCCAGTGCCACCGGTGAGGGTGACCGTGCCGACCGTGGCGGCGCTTTGGACGCCGATGTAGGCGAGTGTACCGCCGCGCAATGAGATCGGGGTGGCAGCGACTCGGTCGGAGATGACGTTAAGGCCACTGTCGTTGAGCGTCAATTGACCGAAGAAACTTGTAATACCGGAAGTACCGGAAAGACGACCTTGATCCCGCAGTTCGATCGCACCACCGCGGAGGATGGTCGCACCGGTAAAGGTGTTGTCACTGGTCAGGACGGTCGTGGTGTTGCCGGATCGGGTGTAGTTGAGATTGCCAGTGAGGCTGCCAGCAAAAGTATTGGCGCCCGCCGCCGTGGTCAGGGTGGCAAAGGTGCCACTGGAGTTCGTCACGATGCCGCCGGTGCCAGGAAGGCTGCTGGTGGAGTCGAGCACGCTGATGGCCTGATTCCTGCCATTGAGATCCAGGGTGCCACCGCTGACCCGCACAGACTGAAGCGTTGGGGTGGTGGCCGTCGGTAAGACCGCCAGGGTGTTGTCCGAGCCGCTGTTGAGCGTGAGCAGGCCGTTATTGAGAGTGGTCTGGCTACCGCCAAGGAAGAACTGACGCCTATCGAAACTCATGGCACCAGCTCCAGTTTTGATGAGTCCGTTGCTACCAAGAACCTGGGCGTTGAAGTTGAGGGTGTTGATCGCGTCAAGCTGATGGACGATGAGCTGGTTGCCGCCGGACTGGATGAGACCGCCGGTGAAGTCGGTGCCACTCGCATTCGTGACGAGCAAGCCGCCGCTGCTGATGGTGAGGATCGATTCGTTGCGGATGGCGTTGAAGGCGCTGGCCCCGTTGACGGTGAGGCTGTTCACGGTCAGGGAGCCGTAGTTGAAGGTGCCTGAGGCCGCCGCGTTGGAAGCGGTGCTCACCGCGCGGAAGAGACCGGGGGCGAGTTCGGAGGCGGCCAATGGACGCACACCGCCGATGGCGGAATACGTAGCAAATGCGGTACCGTTGCCCGTGGCGCTCGCGTCCGCGATAGTATCGACGCGGATGTTGATGGTGTTGGAGCCGTTGCCGGTGCCACCACCGATGAAACCGTTGGCCATGTTTGGGACGAACAGATTGGCCACGCCAGCACCTGGAGCGGCACCGAGATTGTCACCACGGATGAGCAAGGATCCCCCACCGGAGAGGTTGGCGATGTTACCTACGTTCAGGGTCAGAGACTGGGCCGCGTTGGCGTCCAGGGTCAGCACGGAACCGCCGGAAACCACGTTGATAGCCCCGCCCGATCCGAGATTGATGGACTCAGTGGTAGCCGCAGCAGCGTTGCCAATGATTTTGAACTCGCCACCTTGCATCGTGATGTTGCGCAACAGGGTCGCGCCGACAGCGAAGTCGGTGCCACCGAGACGGTTGTTGAGGTTAGTACCGCTGTTGTCGAGGGTCAGCGTGCCGCCTTCGAGCACGGTGTAAGTGGTGAATTTTGCGCTCCCCGCCGCGCCGCTGAGGACGGAGGTGCCTTGGGAAGTGGTGAAGGTGCCGATACCCATGGTGCCGGTGCCGGCGGCGCTGTCGATGGTCATGGTGCCGGTGCCGATCTTGTTCAGGTTGAACGAGCCCGACGTCTGGTTGGCGGAGCCAAAGCGGCCTGAGAAGGTGAAGCTGCTGTTGTCGAAGCCAGTGGCCAGCGTTGCGCCGGTGCCACCGTTATTGGTGACCAAGCCGGTGCCGGTGATGGAACCGGTGACGACGTTGGTGTTGTTGATGTCCAAGGTACCGCCCGTGGCGAGGTTGATGTTGGAGAAGCGGGACAAGGCGTTGGTATTACCGGGACGCAGCGTGCCGTTGTTGATCTGAGTGATGCCGCTGTAGTCGTTGGCGATGTTGCTCAGGGCGAGGATGCCTGGGCCTTCCTTGGTGAAGGTGAAGCCACCTGTGTATTTGGCACCGAGAGTGCCGACGACGAGGGGGCTTTCCACCGTCACGGTCGGAGTGCCCGCGCCGAAGGTGATGGCACCGTTGAGAGCTAAGTTGTTCCCGGAAACACCGCTGATGATGAGGTCGTTGCCCGCGAGTGTGATCGGGTTGAAGATCGTGGTGCCTGTGCCGATGAGCTTGAGGCCGGAGGCGACGGAGAGCGTACCGAGGCCGAGAGGGCCTGCGGCAACGATGCCAGCATTGAACTGATCGCTAGCACCGATGATGAGACTGCCAGCATTGAGGGCAACGCCACCGGCAAAGGTGTTGTTGTTGTTCGTGAGGGACAGCGCACCCGCTCCTGTTTTGGTGATGCTACCAGCGCCTTGGATGATGCCGGAGAGGACCAAGCTGTTCAAGGAAAGGCCGGAGACATCAATGGTGCGCGCAGAGGCACCCAAATTCAGCGCAGCGCTGATGGTAGGCGTGGTGCCGAAAGTGTCGTTGACGGCAGTGATAGCGCCAGTCGGGCTGAGGACTGTCGGGATCGTCAACGTGGTGTTGGCAGCGGAGGCCGTCGCGGGCACCGAGATGGTGATAGTGGTTCCGTTGACGATGGAGGCGATCGTCGCTCCAATTGGGATGCCAGTGCCGGTGATAGGCTGGCCGACGGCCAGACCAGCGGAGGCGGAAACCGTGACCGTGGTGCTGCCGGTGACGGTGGTGGAGTTGGTCAGGGAGAAGCCGGTGCCGGCGATGGTTGGCCCGGCGGTACCGCCCTGGTTGTTGAGGGTGATGGTGCCCGCGATCGCGTTGTTAGCGCCAGCGTAAGTAAGCGTGCCTCCACCATTGATGACAAGATTGTTGTTCGCACCGATCTGGCCAGGATTGGTGCTCATCGTCACCGCCGCGTTATTGATGGTGAGGGTGGCGCCACCGACCGAACCCGGATTGGGAATGACGACCACGCTGACAGCACCTCCGAGGGTGAGTGCGGAGTTGACGACCGTGCCGCCAGTGTAGGTATTTGGAGCCGCTAGGGCCGTGGTGCCAGCCCCTGCGATGACCAGGCGGGTCTGGCCCGTACCATTGTCAATGACGCGGGAGTTCACCGTGAGGGTGTTTTGGTTATTCATGATGAACAACTCACTGACACCCGAAGCCGTTCCGCCGGCAGTAAGGCGTCCACTGTCGGCGGAGGCACCAATGCTGTTGTCGTTGGCTCCGCTTTTGAGCAAACCGCCGGAGACGATGTTCAACGTGTTCGTAGCGGTAGCAAAGGTCAGGTTGAAATTGCCCGGAATATTCAAACTGTTCAGGGTATCTGTAGCGCCGATGGCGGCGGTGGCGGCGAGGCGGATATTTTGCGTCGGGTTGCTACCAGCTGTAATGGCTGTGCCGGTGTAACCAGCATAACCCGCGCTGTTCAGCGGACCGACGCCTTTGCCTGCAGTCCAGGAGGCAAACTCGGTGCCGTTGGTGACCGCCCAACCGCCGAGGATGTTGTTGGTAAGAGCGGGTGCGGCTCCGTTGAGATTGGTGAGCAGGATCTGCGAGCTGCCGATATCGGGGAATCCGAGGTTTACCCCGGTGAAGTTAACACGGGACCCATTGCCTGCTGCGCGGACGAGATTCGTGATGGTAAGAACGGCGCGCCCAGTATTGCCGGGAGTGGCGGTAATGGTGCTGTTTCCGCCCAGAACGGTCACGGTGCCAAGGGTCTCCGTGACGGTTTGGCCCTGGATGCCGGTGAGGGTGATGGTGCCGCCGCGGGTGCTGATGGCGTTACCAGCGAGGATTCGGTCCGCGAGGTTGGCAGGGGCTGAGTTGAACGTGGTACCAGCGTTGTCGATGTTCACGGCACCGAACTCGAGATTCAGGCCGGCTGTGCTGGCGAGGGTCGCGCTGTCACGGAGTTGGAGAGTGCCGCCGCGGACGTTGGTGGCACCGGTGTAGGTCTGGGCTGAGGTCAGCAGGGTCGTGTTGTTGCCGGAACGGTCAAAGGTGATCGCACCGCCAATGACACCGCCGAAGGTGCCGCCGCCGGTGGAGGTCAACCTCGCCGCGGCGCTGCTTGTGATGAGGCTGCCGGTGCCGGGGAGTGGGTTGTTGACGCTTGCGATGTTGTTAAAAGCTTGGTTCTGACCGTTGAGATCGACCGTGCCGGCATTGGCCGTCAGGTTGAGGGTGGTCACGGCCGTGGCGGTGGGGGCGACGAGGATCGTGTTGGCCGCGCCGCTGTTCAGCGTGGTGGTGCCCTCGTTGTTGTTCAGGAAGCCGCTGAAATACTGGGGCCGGTTGAAGGAGAGATTGCCCACACCGTCTTTGGTGATGCCAGTGCCGAGGACGAAGCTGTCCACGGTGAGGTTACCGGGCGTGTGGATAAAAATGGAGCTTGCCCCCGGATTGATCTGGCCGCCGGTAAAACCCAGATTGCCCGTTTTGGCTAGGATACCGATGGACGGGATGGTGAGGATACTGCCCGAGTTGAATCCGGTGAGTCCACCGCCGGATTCGAGAGTGACGGTAGCGACAGTGTTGGTGGTGAAGGTTTCGTTCGTACTCAAGCCAAGGTTAGCCGTGGTGGTAAACATGTTGTTGATGCTACCGAGCATTTCATTGGCCCCAAGCACCCGGAAACCCGAGCCAGCGGTGTAGGTGAGGAAGCCGGTGCCTGTGCCTGTCGCGGAGGTGTCGCCGACCATGTCGGGGCGGGTGCTGATGTTGGCAAGACCGGCGATGTTACCGCCGCCGCTGAAGGCGACGGAACTGGCAAAAATATTGGAGACACCATTGCCGGGCGTGGAGCCGAGGGAATCACCGCGGACGAGGTAGGACCCACCGCCGCCAAGGGCGGGAATGCTGGCGAAGTTCAAGACGGTGGAACCCGCGCCGGGGACGAGGGTGATGACACCGCCGCCGTTTGGCAACGTCAGTGCGCCGAGCGACTCAGAGCTGCCAGCGGCGTTTCCTTGAATCTTGAACTCGCCGCCAGCCACCGTGAGATTCTTGAGCAAGCCGCCGAGGCGGTTGTTCACGTTGGTCGTGGTGTTGTCGAGGATGAGGGAACCAGTCTGGTTGATGATGTTGCTGGTGAAAGCGGTCTGGGCATTGCCCGAGTAGGTCACCGCACCACCATAGATGTTGAATGCGCCGATGGAAGTGCTGGTGCCGCCGGTGAGGCCGAAGGAGCCGGACCCGATCTTAGAGGCGCTGAGCGTGGTCAAGACGCTGTCATTGTAGGCCAAGAAGCGACCGTTGAAGGTGGTGTTGGCATTGTTAAGGCCGAAAGTCAAAGTCCGCACCGTGCCGGAGTTGTTGGTGATGTCCCCTGCCCCGGAGAGCTGGCTGAGGACCTGATCAAAGTTGTTCAGGTCAAGTCGGCTGGTGCCAGCCATGGTAAAGGTGGAGACATATGGGATGGTGTTCGCGATACCGAGGAAGAGGGTGCCCGCGTTGAGAGCGGTGGCACCGGTGTAGAAGTTCACACCGTCAAGACGGAGGCCGCCGTTGCCCGCTTTGGTGATGCCAGCCGTTGTGCCGATCATGGTAGGCAGGGCCAAAGAAAGCGGCGCATTAGCGGTGCTGGTGCTGGTGGTGGTGATGTTGCGATTGGCGGAACCGATGTTGAGAATACCGTTGGTGGCAGCGGTGATGATCGGGGTAGCATTGGAGGTGCCTGTCGTCGCATTGATGTCGCCAGTCAGGGTGAGGGTGCTGCCGAAGGTAACCGCAGTGTTCGTGGCGGCTGCGGTCGCGGGCTGGGAGAGTTGCACCGTGGTGCCGGTAAGGATGGCAGCAATCGTGGTTCCGGCTGGGATGTTGGTACCCGTGACGCGCATGCCCACGGCAAGTCCATCGGTTGAACCGGCACCTGAAAGGGTGAGGGTTGTGCCGTTAGCGACAGTCGTGGAGTTGGCACCAGTGACACTGGCGGTCCGGATGGTTGGCGCCGCATTGGCACCGGTGGCGTCAAAGGTCAAATTACCAAAGCTGCTGTTGCCCCAAAGGTTTAGGGAACCACCGCCAATAACAGTAATATTGGCTCCAGTCCCGATTTTACCGCTCTGACCCACGCCGTAGGTCAAGGCGGCGTTGTTGATCATGATGCCACCGGCTGCCGGGAGAACCGCGATTCCATTGGTGCCGGAAAGTGTTGTGCCGGTGTTGATGACGGTGCCGCCGGTGTGGGTGTTCGTGCCAGTAAGAATAAAGGTACCGCCACTAGGCCCACTGAGCACGAGACGGGTGGTTCCACCACCAGCGTTGTTCACAATCGTGGAGTTTACAGTCAGGGCGTTTTGGTTGTTGGTCAGGAAGAGTTCCTTCACACCAGTTCCCGTCCCCGCGCTAAGGCGGCCAGAGTTCACCGCTCCGCCGATGGTTCCATCAAAAGCACCCGATTTCAAGAAACCGCCAGAAGTGAGGTTTAATGTATCCGTTGCTGTCGTGAAGGTAATGCTCTGGCCGGCTGTGTTTGCAGCAAGGTTGAGCGAGTTCAACGAGTAGACGCCGCCTGTCGAGGTGGGGATCGCAAAACTATTGTTCGCCAGTCGAATGTTCTGTGTGGCCACCCCAGGCTGCGCAGGTAGTGCTGTGGTGCTATTATATTGCGCAAATCCCGTTTGGTTCAGCGC
Organism: Verrucomicrobiaceae bacterium; assembly: GCA_044340175.1. Lineage (GTDB taxonomy): Bacteria > Verrucomicrobiota > Verrucomicrobiia > Verrucomicrobiales > Verrucomicrobiaceae > JAGRPD01. The sequence continues at coordinate 1,101 of JBIIUD010000762.1, read as the reverse complement.
GCCAACTCCCGTGCCGGCGAGATAACTGGCGAACTCGATGCCATTCACAATGGCCCAGCCGCCAATGATGCCGTTTGTCAGCGTGGGCGCGGTGTCGAATTTGATCTGCGCGTTGCCCGCGTTGAGGGAGATCCCCAAGTTGGTGCCGCCGAAGTTGAGCACGGAATTCTGGTTCCGGGTGAGGCTAGTGAAATTCAGCAAGGCGGAGCCGCCGGAGCCAATCGTCGAGCCAACGAAGGACATGCCTTCGTTGATCGTTAGTGCCCCCATGTTTTGCACCGAATCCACCCCGTTGCCACCGAAGAATTGGAACGAAGAGGCCTGCAGGGTCACGGGAACCGCACCAAGACGAAGCACGTTGTTGACCAACCCGCGGTTGTCCACGTTCAAAGTGCTGCCCGAGAACATTGAAACCGAGGTGGTGTTGGCAAAGGTTCCGCTATCGATCAGGGTTGTGATGCCACCGCGCAGACTCGTCGTGCCATTGAAGGTGTTGGCATTGGTGAAGATGGCGGTGCCACTGCCGGTTTTGACCAAGTCGATATTGCCATTGATCGAACCGCTGAAACCTGCACCGTTGGCAGCGGTGGTGGTGCCACCTGTGATGGTGAAGAGGGCCTGGGCTCCTGCATTGTTGATGGTGCCGCCAGTGCCGGCGAGGTTGCTGGCGCTGCCGAGGATAGCCACGGCCTGGTTGTTGCCGTTGAGATTGACCGTGCCACCATTGACTTGAAGATTGTTGGTGCCGCCAATCGCGTTGACGAAGAGGGTGTTGGATCCGCCGTTCAGGGTGAGGGTGCCGTTGTTGACGGTCGTAACGCCGGTGTAGAACTGCGGGCGATTGAAGGTCAAGTTCCCAGCACCGCCTTTGGCCACGCCACCACTGCCCGTAATGCCAGCGGAGAAGTTCAGATCGCCATTGGCATAGATGAAGCCGGGGGCCGTGCCAAAAGCGATCAGACCGCCGCTGATCCCTGCATTGCCGGACTGAGCGAGGATACCGCCACTGGTGATGGTAAGGGCGGTGTTTTGGGGGATTGGGCCAAAGGCGGCGGTACCGCCGAACGGGTTCAGGGTAAGACTGTTGATCGTAGTGCCAGC